>CAZJYO010000078.1:0-10371 GCA_964550275.1 uncultured Chitinophagales bacterium | reverse complement strand
ACCCCGCCAGGTCCGGAAGGAAGCAACGGTCGGTTACCAAAGGTGTGACGCAGGGGAGCTTGGCCTTTTCTTTTGCCCGTTTCCGTGAGTTGCATGCGCTCGGGAGTTTTCGTAAGTTAAGTGGGGGGATGTAAGGAATTGAATGAAGGGAAAGCAGAGCCCCATTGGTTCTCAACATAATTCATCATTTCAGAACAATTCACCGGAGCGGTAAACGATTTGGGCTTACGAGCAAGACAAGAAATTCCAGACTTCTGGTTGCAGACCGGAGTCCTGCCTGCTTCGTTCCGACAAGGTGAATACAGTAGCGTTGCGCTATGTGTAGAAAGGTTTGAACGAAGAAGTCTTCATGAAGAAAGAGATTATTATCAATGCGGGGGCAAACGAAACCCGCATCGCTATTACAGAGGACGGTCGATTAGCTGAGCTGTTCGTAGAGACTGCGAACAAGGAAAAGATGGTGGGCGATATCTACGTTGGCAGAGTTGCCAAGGTAATGCCCGGAATCAAGGCCGCCTTCATTGACATCGGTTTGAAGCAAGACGGATTTCTTCACTTCTCGGATATTGGAAACCGGTTGGAAGAATACTCCGCAATGATCGGCGATGATGACGACGAAGAGGATGATGAAGAAGAGAAGGAAGTCCCGGTTGAACAGTCATCTGCCGGTTCAGAGTCAGCGTCTGCCCCATCCGCTGTAGAACCCCCACCCGCCCGAAACAATTCACCACGCAACAGGGATAATGGGCGTCCACCGCGCCGTGAGATCCACCTTGAAAAAGGCCAGGAAATCATCGTGCAGATCACGAAAGAGCCCGTCGGCAAGAAGGGCGTCCGTGTTACTTCGGAGGTTTCCCTCGCAGGCAGATTTCTTGTCCTCCTTCCGTTTGACGGAAAGGTTGGCATATCCAAGAAGATCAGCAGTTTTAAGGAGAAGCGGCGCCTGCGCAAAATTGTCCAGAGTCTTCTTCCCGAAGGGTTCGGCGTTATCATCCGGACTGTCGCCGAAGGCAAAGACGATAACTCTCTGAAAACGGATCTTGAGGATCTCATAAGCACGTGGCGCGAAGTGGAGAAGACGGTGAAGACGGAAAAACCGCCTGCGTTGTTGTACAAGGACATGGCCACCACCTCGAGCGTGATCCGTGATTTGTTTTCCAATGACGTTACCCGCGTAGCTATTGATTCACGGAAGCTTCACAAGGAAATCTGCGCGTATATCAAGTACACATCGCCCCAGCTACTGGAAAAGATCGAACTCCACAAGGACCGCAAACCCATTTTCGATACGTATGGTATCGAGAAGGAAATCGAGACATCCCTCAATCGGAAAGTGTGGTTAAAGAGCGGTGGTTATCTCATCATTGAGCCCACCGAGGCAATGGTGGTGATTGATGTGAACAGCGGGCGCTATGCTGCGAAAAAAGACCAGGAAATGAATTCCCTGCGCACCGATCTTGAAGCCGCAAGGGAAGTATGCCGACAGTTGAGGTTGCGTGATATTGGTGGTATTATTGTTGTGGATTTCATCGATCTTGATGATGACCGGAACAAGAAAAAAGTCTATGAGGAATTGAAAAAGGAGTTCCGCAGAGACCGCGCCAAAGTCACCGTTCTCCCCATGACGGAGTTCGGCCTCGTACAGATTACCCGCCAGCGCATTCGCCAGAGCTTGGTGCACAGCTTCACCGAAGCGTGTCCTGCGTGCCACGGCACCGGTCTTGTTCAATCAAAGACGACCACGCTCAACCAACTGGAGAGGTGGATCCGGAGGTTCAAGGCGGAAACAGGACAGAAGCGGATGATCCTGCGTGTCGAGCCGGAAGTTGCCAACCAGTTGCGCGAGGGTTTCCCGAGCCGACTCTGGAAAATGATGCTGAACAACTTTGTGATAATCAAGCTTGAAGCAGATACAAGCATTCCGCACGGAGAGTTCAAGGTCATCTCTTCGGGTGACGGCAAGGATATCACGGAGCAATTCAATTAGCCGATGGCATTGAAACGCACTCCATTTTTTCAGATTCACTGCAAGCTCAACGCGAAACTTGTGGACTTTGCAGGGTTTGAAATGCCCGTGCAGTATACAAGCATCATTGAGGAACATCTTCGTGTGCGCAACAATGCCGGTATGTTCGACGTCTCGCATATGGGCGAAGTTGAAGTACGCGGCAAGGATGCACTCGCGTTTGTTCAGAAGATTACCGTGAACGATGCTTCAAAACTTGCCGAGGGCAAAGTTCAATACTCGGCGATGTGTTACAAGGATGGCGGCATCGTGGACGATCTGCTCGTGTACCACATGGGCGATCACTACATGCTCGTCATCAACGCCGCAAACATCGACAAGGACATCGCGTGGATGCGGGAGAACCTGTCCGGCGACGTTCACGTAAAAAACACCAGCGATGAAGTCGCTTTGCTCGCGGTTCAGGGCCCCAAGTCTCTTTCCATTCTTCAACAGCTCACCCAGGTTGACCTCTCTTCCATTGAGTATTATCATTTCAAGCGCGGCAAGCTCGCGGGCTATGACATGATTATCTCCCGCACGGGCTATACAGGTGAACTTGGTTTCGAATTGTATTTTCGTTCTGATGTTTCGATTGCAGAATCATTATGGAACGCGATCAGCGATGCGGGAAAGGAACACGGTATCGGCCCTGCCGGATTGGGCGCGCGTGACACACTCCGCCTCGAAATGGGTTTCTGCCTGTACGGTCATGATATCGACCAGACAACACATCCGCTTGAAGCGGGACTTGGCTGGTTGACGAAGCTGGACAAAGGCGAATTCAACGGCAGAGAAGCGATGCTGCGCGCAAAGCAAGAAGGGTTCAAGCGCAAGCTGGTTGGATTTGTGTTGAAAGATAAGGCATTCCCGCGGCAAGGGTATGATCTTCGCGTCAACGGCTCAAGAGTCGGCCAAGTAACATCGGGCACGTTTTCTCCGACGCTCGACAAAGGGATCGGCATGGGGTACGTCGACATTGCCTATGCGAAAACAGGAGAGGGCATCGGCATAGCAATTCGCAACAACACTGTTCCCGCGACAATTGCAGGATTACCATTTGTCAAGAAGTAAGAGTTCCATTCATCATTCTCATGAACCTATGCGTGTAGATCTCCTCTTTACTCCAAATCAAACCGACGAAATGGGATTGCGCGGGAAGTCTGTGGTGGTGATTGACGTGCTTCGCGCGAGCACCTCGATTGCGATGGCATTGCACAGCGGCGCCAAGGAAATCATACCGGTGACCACGGTGGAATCAGCCGTAAAAATTTCCGGAAACCTTTTTGGCGATGTGATCCTTCTCGGTGGTGAACGCAACGGCAAGAGAATCGAAGGATTCCATCTCGGAAATTCCCCGGCAGAGTATTCCGTTGAAAAAGTTAAAGGCAAGTCCATCATTTTCAGCTCCACGAATGGCTCCCAGGCAATGGTGAAGGCGCGGTATTCGCGCGAGAGGGTGGTATGTGGATTTGTCAACATTTCGCGGGTTGCCGCATTTGTTCGTGAGAACCGTCGCGACATCACTATTCTGTGTGCCGGCACGAATGGCATGTTTTCTCTTGAAGACGCCGTGTGCGCTGGAGTGCTTCTTGCGAAGCTTGGCGAAAAAAATTCCATCGAGTTGATCCTTTCGGATGCCGCACAAGCAGCTTCCGCGTTGCACAAGACATTCGGCAAGAGCATTTTGAAGATGATCAAGGGGACAGAGCACGGGAAATATCTCGCGGAGATCGGCTTTGGGGATGATCTTCCCCTCTGTGCGGGCGTTGACACGATTCCGGTGTTGCCACAGCTTTCCGGAAGCGTTGTCAAGATCAAACAGGATGTTGAAAAGAACCACGAAGCAAAGGTCTCTGTTTCATAATCCGGATGAAACAATCCCCCATGCCTCAACAAAACCGTAACGAGTTTGCCGCACCGAGGAAAAGCGTTCAACGCGACTCCTCACGTCGAAGACAATCCATCATCGCGATTCTCATGATGACGTGTGCGGTGCTGATGTTTCTCGCGTTGGCATCCTACAATGCCGCAGACGAGGCAAACGCGGATGTTCGCTTTGGTGACCTGTTCAAGGTGTTCACCGGTGACCAACTCGTCAAGGCAAAAGCCGACACGGCGCAAAACTGGCTCGGCCTTGTGGGCGCAATCATCTCCGATGTCCTTATCAAATCCACCTTTGGGTACTCCATCTTTTTCCTTCCGGTGTTGTTGATGTATGCCGGATGGATTCTCATCCGACAATCGGATTTCCGGCGCTTTGCAATCATTGCCAACTACACCATCATTGGCGCTGTCCTCGTTTCATCCTCGTTCGGCATGATCCGTCACATTTCCGGTGGATCACCCGGGATGGAATGGAGCGGTGTGATAGGCGACTTCCTCGCGACGCTCCTTGCACAGTTGCTCGGGAAGGTCGGCGGCTCGCTTCTTCTCTTCGCATGCATCGTCTCGTTTGTTGTTCTCGCCATTGATCTCGACCTGAAACAAACGGCTGAGCGACTCAAGCATTGGTCGTTGCAATTCATGGACTGGTTGGGACGCAAACGTGAAAGCATGAAAGCCGCCCAGGGATTGCGCGAAAAAGAAATGAAAGCAAAGCCTTCTCCTGTCAACGTCGTGAAGCCGGAACGCACTCCAGCCCCGGTTGCAATTCGCACGTTTGGTGATGAAGATGCTGAAGAAGATGTCACAAAGCCGGAAGTTTTGCCTCCAAAGCTTTTGGTATTAGACCCTCCCAAAGGAGTCCGCGTCGATATCGAAAATCCCCGTATCGAACTTGAGACAGAATCCGCGGCTCCGCTCAAGATTGGTCAAGATATCGTCGGCACCGAAGAGATTGACTACGTTCCACCCTCAGTCGAGTTGTTGGATGCGCCCAAGCCCGGCAAAGAGGATATTGATGACGAGGAATTGCGCGCCAATGCAGACCTGCTCCGCGAAACGCTCGCGCAGTTTGATGTCGAGTTGGAAAATATCAGCGTAACTCCAGGTCCTGTGGTAACGCTGTACGAATTGGTTCCGGCGGTGGGAGTAAAGATCAGCCGCATCGTCAGTCTTGAGAATGATATTGCGCTCAAGCTTGCAGCGAAAGGCATCAGAATCATGGCGCCGATCCCGGGGAAGTCCGCCGTTGGCGTTGAGATCCCGAATCACAATCCTGCGCTCGTGAGCATTCGCAGTGTTATTAATTCGGGTAAGTTCCGGGATTCCGGCGCAAAACTTCCGCTGGCGATGGGCAAGACGATTTCCGGCGAAGTCTTTGTCGATGATCTTTCGAAGATGCCTCATCTTCTGATTGCCGGTTCCACCGGTTCGGGTAAGAGTGTCGGCATCAACACGATTCTGGCAAGTCTGTTGTATCGCATGCACCCCTCAGAGTTGAAGCTTGTGCTGGTTGATCCAAAGAAGATTGAACTGACCCAATACGCCAAGTTGAGCAATCACTTTCTCGCGGTTTCTCCGGATGTTGATGAGGAGATTATTACCAATCCGAGGAATGCAGTTCTTGTGTTGAAGGGCGTTGAGTATGAAATGGAGCGGCGATACGACCGGTTGGCCGCGGCCGGCGTTCGCAATATTGCAGACTACAATGAAAAGCAGAAGACGGGCAGGTTGAAGAACACCGAAACCATGGTTCACACGCGGATGCCGTATCTCGTGGTCGTTATTGATGAGTTGGCTGATCTGATGATTACCGCGGCGCGTGAAGTGGAAGAACCCATAGCGCGCCTTGCCCAGCTCGCGCGCGCAGTCGGTATTCACCTTGTGGTTGCAACCCAGCGTCCGTCTGTGGATGTGATCACAGGTGTCATCAAGGCAAACTTCCCGGCGCGTATTGCCTATCAGGTTGCTTCCAAAACCGATTCGCGCACGATTCTCGACACCAACGGCGCGGAGCAACTGCTTGGCAACGGCGATATGCTGTATCTCGCGACGGGGAGCCCGAAACCTGTTCGCTTGCAAAACGCGTTCATTTCCCCCGATGAAGTTGAATCGGTAACCGATCATATCGGAAGGCAGAAAGGGTTCTCGAAACCAGCGATGCTTCCTTCCATCGTGGAGAAGAAACGCAGTGCAGAGGCATCAGGCGGCGGTGACCGGGATGAGTTGTTTGATGAAGCAGCGCGGTTGATCGTTCGTCATCAACAGGGTTCGGTCTCGTTGTTGCAGCGAAGACTGAAAGTTGGTTATTCGCGCGCGGCACGCCTCGTTGACGAACTTGAAGAAGCCGGTGTTGTGGGGCCGTTTGACGGGAGCAAGGCGCGTGAAGTTCTTGTTGAAAATGAAGTTCAGTTGGATACGGTGCTGAACAAAGTATGATGGAGGAGAGGATGAAGTCGGGAAGCATGCTGGCATTGTTCATTGCGGCAGGGATGTTCTTCGCTGGAACCCAGACAACCAATGCGCAGACGGCAGCGGAAGTTCTTGAACATATGAACGGGAAGTACGAATCAATTTCTGATGCGCAGATTAGGTTCATCCAGCGCGTCAAACTGCCGATGACAAAAATCGACCAGTCATCCGCAGGAACGCTCTTTGTGAAGAAATCGAACAAGTACCGCGTTGAACTTACGGATCAGACCATTGTGACGAACGGCGAAACTGTGTGGTCGTATTCACGTCCTTCGCACCAGGTGTTGATTGACCATTTCAAAATGAATGATCAAAGTTTGACGCCCGAACGGATTCTCACCGGTGCGCCAGAGGATTTTGATGCAACGCTTCTCGGCGATGAGCGTCTTGACGGACGCAAGGTTGTCGGGTTGAAACTGACTCCCAAAGGGAAGAACTCCTTTATTTCCTCGATGAAACTCTGGGTGGATAACGGTGATTGGATGATTCGCAAGGTGGAAGTGTCCGATGCGGCGGGGAAAAACACAACGTACACCGTGAGCGACATTAAAACGGATACCGGTCTCAAGGATTCCCGTTTCACCTACCAAATCCCTGAAGGAGCGGAAGTTGTTGACCTGCGATAACGGAATCATCCGGGTCCGGCCCGGCCGATGACCTCATCCTCAAAAGCAATCCTGAAGCTGGGTATTGGCTTCTTCACAGCCGTTGTATTCCTCGCCCTTGCATTTCGCAATACGAATATTGACGGGGTTCTCAATTCATTACGCGGCGTGAACTACTGGTGGCTCGTCCTGATGTTTGTGTGCCTGCTTGTGAGCCATGCGATGCGCTCATTGCGGTGGAGGTATATGCTGGAGCCCATTAAGGCGAACATCGGGCTCAGGAATCTCTTCTCAGGCGTCATGATTGGGTATATGATGAACAATGTGCTCCCGCGAGCCGGCGAAATTGCGCGTCCGTATGCCATCGGCAAGCTGGAGTCCATCCCCAAGAGCGCGGCACTCGGCACGATTGTTGTCGAGCGGTTGATGGACATGATGTGTTTTCTGGTTCTCGTTCTTCTGATTCCTCTGGTGTATGACGGCCCGCTCTTGAACACATTCCCCTGGATTGAAAAGGCCGGCCTGATTACCGGGATTGTTTCCGTCGGACTTTTCTGTGCCATGGTATTTTTGATGTTTCGTCGTGATTGGGCTAGTGCGCTGGTCAGCGCGTTTGGAAAACTTTTGCCCGGAAGATTCGCTGCAAAAATTGATGCGATCGCGCATTCTTTTCTCGACGGATTCCTCTTTCTCAAACGTCCCGGGAACTTTGCAGTGATTCTCCTCCTTACGATTATTGTGTGGGGATTGTACCTTCTCATGACGTTCGTGTCGTTCTTTGCGTTTGGATTTCAAACCCAGCTCGGCATGGGATCAGCGCTTGTCGTGCTTGCCATTTCGAGCATCGGTGTTGCCATTCCGACGCCCGGCGCTACCGGAACGTATCATTTCTTTACTTCGGAAACGCTCGTCCGTCTGTTTCTTATTGATGCGAATGCCGCATTGAGTTTCGCAACGGCAACGCATGCCGTCGGTTTTATCGGCGTTACGATTATTGGCGTGTACTTCTTCTTTCACGATCACATGAGAATGACTGAAGCTGTCAAAGGTAAAACTCAATTGTGAAGTCAAGAATTCCTGGAATTGCTTTGATGGTTCTTGCGGGGACATACCAAATGGCTGGAATGAGCCCGGTATCAGACAGCACTTCGAGCGCATCACGCATGGCTGTGTTCGCGGGAATGGGAGTAAGCTACATGAATCCGCAGGATGTTGTGGATATGATCAATACGATGTCCACAAGTTCACAGCGCGTTTCTGACTTCAAGTCGGCGGTGGAGTTTTTTGGTGGATTCATTTATCCGGTGAACATGGATTGGACATTAAAAGCAGAATATGCATATCTGTTAGGTTCATACAATGTGAACGTTCCACTGGGAGTGCAGGAATTCACGATTACGTGTCATCTTCCGACAGTGCTTCTGCAGTATGTTCTCGTTTCAGAACCAGCATACAACGTCAAGGCAGGTGCTGGCATCGGATATCATTTCGGAATGCTTGAAACGAAACTGGGCGGTCTTGAGGACAAGTTCACGGCCGACGGTATCGGGATGAAGCTGGATTTGGAGGCAAGTACGGCTTTGGGTGAGAATCTTTTTGCGTATCTTGGTGCTGACCTGCGGTGGGATTCGATCGGGGATCTGACCAATGGAAGCAACGGAAATCCATCCGGCGTTGCCGGAATGCCGACATCACTTCAATTTTTCAGCGCAGGCGCAAAACTTGGTTTCAGTCACTATTTCTAATTCTATACACATCAAAAAGGACGCATGGACAATGCAACGAGCAACAA
The DNA here is from genome assembly GCA_964550275.1 of uncultured Chitinophagales bacterium. Taxonomy (GTDB): domain Bacteria; phylum Bacteroidota; class Ignavibacteria; order UBA10030; family UBA6906; genus CAZJYO01. The sequence continues at coordinate 1,613 of CAZJYO010000078.1, read as the reverse complement.
GTTTGTCAATACTGCTCTCGGCGATGCTGCTGGCATCGGTCACGGGACTGTCACAATCGAAAGAGCAACCTGCAACCGCGGAGGAAAAGAAACCCAAAATGGAACAGAAAAAGGAAGTCGTCGGCAAAGAAATCGGCGTTATTGAAACAAGTCTTGGAACGATTGAAGTGGAGTTCTATCGATCGGACGCACCGAAGACCGTCGAGAATTTTGTGAAGTTGGCCCAAAAGAAATATTTTGATGGCGTGATTTTTCACCGTGTATCAAAGGGCTTCGTCATTCAGGGCGGTGACCCTACCGGAACAGGCCGTGGAGGCGAGAGCATCTACGGGAAGGAATTCGAGGACGAACTCAATCCGAACACTGCTTCCTACAAGGCGGGCTATAAAAAAGGTGTCCTTGCGATGGCTAACCGCGGACCCAACACAAACACCAGCCAGTTCTTCATCATGCTGAAGGATAACCTTGGATTGCCAAAGAACTACACAATTTTCGGCAAGGTGGTCAAGGGACAGGATGTTGTTGACAAGATCGGTCAGGTGGAGATCAACCCCCAAATGGGTCCGAATGATGGCAAGCCGAAAGTTGATGTTGTGATGAAGAAGGTGACAATCCGGACAGAATCGGCTGCGAAAGAATAATCAGTTCTTGTGGCGAAAGACGGCTGGACATATGAGGAACTGCTGAGCTCCATCAAAAAGAAGGAGCTGTTTCCGACATATCTCTTGTACGGCGAAGAGGACCTTCTTGCCGATGAAGCCGCCGGGATGATCATTGAGGCCGCGCTTACCGAGGGTGAGCGCGGCTTTAATCTTGATGTGGTGTACGGCAGTGACGCCGACGCACGCGGCATTCTTTCCCATGCTTCCGCCTTTCCTATGATGGCGGAACGAAGAGTTGTTCTCGTGCGCGAGTTCGACAAGCTGCACAACAAGGAACTGCTTTCGTCGTATATGGAGAAACCCTCGGCAACGACATGCCTGATTCTGCAGACCGAAAAAGCAGACTTCAGAAAGAAACCGTACGTTACCGCAAAAAAGCATGCTCGTGTTGTCGAGTTCAGCCCGCTGTACGAAAACAAGATTCCATCCTGGATTGCCTCTCGTGTGAAGAAAGAAAAGAAGGAGATATCCGCGGAAGCTTGTAAGCTTCTTGCGTCGTATGTCGGCAGGTCGCTGAGGGAAATCCAAAGCGAAATAGAAAAACTGATTGTCTATACAGGAGACCGGAAGACAATTGAATCCGACGATGTCATGACTGTTGTCGGCATTTCCCGTGAATTCAATGTTTTTGAATTGCAGAGAGCCATTGGTGCGCGGGATGTTGAACGATCGGTGAACATTCTTGAACGCATGCTGATGGCCGGTGAGAATGCCACGGGCATCATCGTCATGCTTACGCGATATTTTTCGATCCTGTGGCGGCTCCAGGATATGAAGAGCAGGAATGTTTCCGTCCAGGAACAAAGCACCGAACTTGGGATTTTCAAGCAAAACCACTTGGAAGAGTACCAGGGGGCGGTGAACAATTTCTCGACCCCTCAAATTGAGGCCGCTTTTGAACACCTCACAACGGCTGATGTTGAACTCAAATCCTCAGCCGGTGAACCTCCT
>CAZJYO010000077.1:9794-10428 GCA_964550275.1 uncultured Chitinophagales bacterium | reverse complement strand
GACCCCTGTCTCTGGAGCCACGGTCATCATTGCAGACAAGCCACCCGTAACAACAGGCTCAAACGGCACTTTCAGCGTTCCAAATGTTGCACCTCCATACGACGCAACACTCATTGGGGCCGATTCGCAAGCGATCTTGTACGAAGGACTAACGCGACAAGACCCACGGCTCAACACCCTCAACGTCACCGGGATAACGGATAAAGAGGCCAGAATCACCGGCACAGTTCCCGCCTTTACCACGCAAACCACACTTGTCTTCTTCGTGAGTGGCACGATATCAGGTCGGGATTATGCTGATCCAACCACCGGGGCTTTCTCGATGAGTCTTGAGTGGTATGACACCACGACATCTCTTGCGGGCAAACTCTCTGTACTTCGATGGAATTCGGCTAACGGGTTTCCCACGTTCTATGACGCGTTCGGTTCTAGAAATCTCACCGTCAGCGACGGCGGAGTCTATCCTTCAAATGATTTTGTCCCGAGTGAAATGGTTAATCCTTCCGAACAGAACATCACCGGCACGATTTCCCCTCCAGCCGCATTTACCCTCACTTCAAAAAGGTTCCTGATCAATCTCGAGGACGCATCGGTCCTGGTAGCACAAGAAAGCGGGTCCGCCCTCCCGGCGACA
>CAZJYO010000077.1:0-9784 GCA_964550275.1 uncultured Chitinophagales bacterium | reverse complement strand
CCGCTCCTTGACGGCTTCACGTTTCAAGTCAACGCGGGTGCATCCGGACCGGACGGGCGCACCTCGCACTTCTTGAAGAAAGGAATCACCGGCGGAACGAGCAACATCCTCATTCGCCTCGATACCCCTCCGCATCTTACAGTTCCACTCTCCGGCGCAACCGGTGTGGATTCAGCAACACAGTTTCAATGGACAGCCGGGGCCGGTGTGTATCTTGTCTCCGTTCGTCCGAGCGGATCCGGTTCACCTCCACGCTTCACTATTCTGACGATGAATACGAGCACATACCTTCCAAACCTCACGGCATTTGGCCTTGGACTTCCACCGGGCACGCTCTACCACTGGGACGTGACCCAGTTTGCGCCTGTTTCTTCGGTGGACTTCGCGGCGTCGAATGATTTTCATCCGCTGCTGTATTTGTTTGGGGAAGGCGGGGAGATCGGGTTCGGTGAATCGGAGAGATTCTCTTTCACAACACGCCAATAGTAGACAGGGAACGAATGGACGTCAAAGGCATGACCCCTATCCTCAATGTTTCAAACCTCGCGGAAAGCTTCGCCTGGTTTGAAAAGTTGGGATGGAAGAAATTATGGGACTGGGAATTCGCGGTCCACTCACGACTGAGCCGTGGATGGACACACGTTTCGTATCAGCGCAGGGTTGAAAGAACACCCGTAATCAACAACAACATCCACCATTCACAGGAGGTGTCTCATGGTTGAGCTTTCCGCTCTTCTCCTTCCCATTCTGCTTTCGGCGGTGACTGTCTTTATTGTCAGCGCCATTATTCATACGGTACTCCCCTGGCACAAGAACGAGTACCCGAAGCTCGAACAAGAGGACAAGTTCATGGATGCGGTGAGACCGCTGTCCATTCCTCCCGGCGATTACATGGTTCCGCGCTGCAAAGAGCATGCGGAAATGAAAACGCCGGAGTTCAAGGCAAAAATGGAAAAGGGCCCCGTGATGATCCTGACGGTTCTTCCCAATGGCGTGATGACCATGGGAAAGAGTTTGACGCTCTGGTTCCTGTACTCTCTGATCGTGAGTCTGTTCGCAGGTTATCTCGCAGGGGCTATCCTGCCCGCGGGCACGTCCTACCTCACAGTTTTTCGCGTCACCGGGACTGTCGCTTTTGCCGGTTATGCGCTTGCACTTATGCAGATGTCTATCTGGTACGCGCGCTCATGGAACATAACCACCAAATCCATGATCGACGGCCTTGTGTACGCACTCATGACCGGCGGAACATTCGGCTGGTTGTGGCCGATGTAGCTCTGAACCTCATTCGATTCCGTTTTTTATCCTTCGCCCCTTCTCTTTCACAAGAGAGAAGGGGCAATTATTAACAACCCGGAACCACCCATGTCCATCTTTACACAAACAACCCTCCTGCTCGTTGCTTCCAACGTGTTCATGACGTTTGCATGGTACGCACACCTCAAGAACTTTCATGACAGGCCCTGGTACATTGCGGCAATGGTAAGCTGGGGGATTGCGCTGTTCGAGTATCTTTTGCAGGTACCGGCGAACAGGATCGGCTACACGGTGATGAACCTCGGACAATTGAAGATTCTACAAGAAATAATTACGCTTGCAGTGTTCATTCCATTCGTGGTGTTCTACATGAAGCAGCCGGTCAAGCTGGATTACCTCTGGGCGGGATTGTGCATGCTTGGCGCGGTGTATTTCGTGTTTCGATCACAGTAGGTGGAGTTAGGGATTTGGGATTTGGGATTTGGGATTTGGGATTTGGGATTTGGGATTTCGGATTTGGGATTTGGGATTTCGGATTTGGGATTTGGGATTTCGGATTTGAGGTTTTTCATTCTTCCCTTTTCACCTTTACAGCAATCACCGTTGTGTCATCCAGAGGCGTTGACGTGGCATGGAAGCTCTGCAATCGGTCGCGCAACCGTGTAATGGTTTGCTGCGGATTTAAGCTTGTTGATTCCCTGAGCAACGAATGCACTCTGTGTTCACCAAATAATTCTTTCGCCGGATTCATCCATTCAACCACTCCATCTGTGAAGAGCAACAGACGGTCTCCGGGCAACAGCTGTACGGACTTTTGCAGAAACCCGGTTTGCTCAACAAGTCCGATAGCCGCGCCCGTCGGATCAAGTGACTCCATTGCGCCATCAATGCGATAAAGCAACGGTGGATTGTGGCCGGCGTTGCAATACGTAAGCACACCAGTATCGTCATCATAGCGTGCAAGAAAGAACGTCACAAACTTTGTCAGCCGGATGTTGTGGCAGAAAAGGTAATTCAGACGCGCGACAACATCGGCAGGTTGAAGATGTTCGGGCGCTAATATTTGCAGAGACGCCTGGAGACTCGCCATCAACATGCTGGCGGGCATGCCTTTCCCCATGACGTCTGCAATTACAATGGCATGCGATCCATCCTTGAAGCGAAGGAAGTCAAAATAATCGCCGCCGACTATATGTGCCGGCTGACTGAACGCTGCCACTTCCAATCCCGGGATCTCAGGAACCCGATGTGGCAAAAGAGCTCGCTGTACTTTCTGGGAGAGTTCAAGTTCATTTTCAAGGCGGGATCGTTCCTCCCCGGTAAGATGCTCGATGCACACGCATGACGTGTAATCCATTTCAAGCCGGCTGGTGTCCACATATTCATCACAGACGGTGCACATGCCAAGCGTTTTGTTTTCAGCGCGCTCTAATGCGGTATCCAGCAGTTGCAGGTGTTGGCGTACTCCGTGTTCGCCGGAAGGTCCTGAACGAATTTGCCTTACGTTGGCGGGCGTTGCATTGAACCAGTCCAGCAGGTTTTTTCGCTGTTGACCAATACTCTCTTTCAGTCTCTGCAGCACGGTATCCATTGCATCCTCCTTCGCTTCTCTTTCGGGTACGAAAAGGATCAGCGAAAGTTTCCATTGTAAAATCGGGCTATCTCCGCGCCAACCAAACCCCAAGAATCGTTATTGCAGCGCCAATGAAGTGGATCAGATACACCTGGTCATCCAGAGCGATCGCAGAGATGATGAAGGCGAGAACGGGAATGAGGTTGTTGAACACCGCGGTTCGCGCAGGGCCAAGCAGTTTGACGCCGTACGACCAGAACACATTCGCCGCCGCAATGGAAAACGCGCCCGAGGCAATGGCCGCAACATAATATATCCACGGAATGGCGGACCAATCTGTTTGGATTGCAGACGGCACTGCGGCCACGGTAAGTCCGACGGCGCCCACGGTGAGCATCAGCATCGTGATCTGCATCGTCTGGTATTTTTCGAGAAGGGGTTTTTGAAGATTCGTGTTCAGCGCCCAGAACATCGCCGCAAAGAGGGAGATCAAGTCACCAAAGAGAGCGTTACTGCCGAATTCCAGTTTCTTCCCGCTTCCCATGATCAGCAACGCAACGCCGCATAACGAAACCAGCATCCCCAGCCACATCGTCGGGCGGATTTTCTCTTTGTGCATCTTCGCATTGATGATAAGCGTCCACAGCGGAGATGTTGCGAGAAGAATGGCCGAGTTGCCTGCGCTCGTCAAGCTCAGCCCGATGATGAAGGCCATCTGATACAATACACTTGCAACGAAGCCCGTGGTTAACGCGTTGCGCCAATCTTTTCCTGGCATTGGCGTCCACGAATACCTGATCGCAAAGAAAGCCCCTACTGCTCCGGCGGCAATAACATAACGGATGCTGTTAAACACGAAGATGTCGATAACCTGAATGGCCCACTTCGCAAGAGAATAGTTTGCCGCCCAGATAATGACAACGATGAAAAGAAGGGATTCGGCGCGGGAGAGCCCGGGCTCCTTATCGCTCATGCAGACGGTTGCGCATTCAGTTCGTCAAGAAATGCCACCGCGCGGCGAAGATGAGGAATCACGATCGAACCGCCGACAACGAGTGCAACGCTGAACACGTCATACATCTCCGCGTCTGTTACCCCCTCTTTCTTGCACTGCTGGACGTGGTAGGAAATGCAATCATCGCAACGAAGAACCATGGATGCGACAAGTCCGAGCATCTCCTTGGTCTTGACATCAAGCGCTCCGGGTTCATACGTCAGCGTATCAACGCCGAAGAAGCGCTTGATCGGACGATTCTCGAGTCCGAGAATGCGTTCATTCATCTTACTGCGGAAGTCGTTGAATTCTTTCACGCGGCTGGTCATTGTTTGCTCCACAAGATGATTCTTTGAGTTTCATGCTGTCGGATGAAGTCCATACTGATTCTGTAATTGTTCGATCGTATGAATCGCGGCATACGCCTCTTGCCATCCCCCTTCGTCCACTTTCTTCATGATTTCCGCGGCTGATGCAATAACAGGACTTGTTGCTTCCGAGCGGACGAACGGAAGCACAATATGCAGATAGGATTCAAGCGTCGAAATACTTTGCCAAACAAAAGCCAATCCGGAACATATCGTTGTCCCAGCCATAACGATACCAAACGGTCCGAGACCGCGACCGGCGTTGATAAGCAGAAATGCGCAAGCACAACCGGTTGCCACAATACTCCATCCAAGAAGAGTCATTGTGCGATAACTTTTCAAGACCTTGTGAAAGCCAAAAACGAAGTAACGCAACTCTGAAGGAGTCGGCAGTTCCGGTGTTTCCGGAGAGATTGAGGATACAGAGGGGCTCATCGCGTTTGGTGCAGTCAAAGTACAAAGAACGTTGGCAAAAGACCATAGACAGTTTCACCTTACATCTCGCCGGCCTCCTCAAATCGAAACCGTGTGCTGATTGTCCTTTCTTTTTAGAAAAGAAAAGACGAAAGAAAATCGTCCGGAATTGAAACCCGCGTAATGAATCCTCCAACGCCTCAGGCCAGCAGTTTCGCCAACCAAGTAGTACGCGCTTGAGAAACATCTCAACTGCAAACGCACTTAATGAGGCAGCCAACGCTCACCTCCGCCAATTCCGGACACACGAACCGAACCGGGACACGAAGGGTCCGGCCGATCGAAAACTAGACGAAAAAATAGCTTTGATGACATCCCATTGATTCTGAAACCCGCCCTCCTGCGGTTTCGCCAGCGCAAGTAAGAACCAAAACGCCAAATAGCCCGCGAAATCTTCAGCGGGATTGCAAGGGGAGAATCACTCGAATGGGTTGGCATTTGGCCGAGTCACCTCAGCCCTCTCCGCAATGCCATTACATGTGCGGGCAAAGCGATCCTCCGGTCGAGCCATTCATTTGATTCTGAAACCCACCCTCTTTATATTCGGGCGCATGCAACGACGCCATTCAACCGCATCGACCAGTGAATGTTATTGCCGGCCGGGCCTTCCCTAATGCATCTCCGGAGTATTTCTTAGCATGAATTTCCTATCGGTTGCCCACGGTCTTCTCGGACTGACACTGCTTGTCGGGATCGTGTATCTCTGCTCCAACAACCGGCGCAAGGTGGATTGGCGGCTTGTGGGATTCGCGATCGTTCTTCAGTTTGTCTTTGCTTTCATCATCCTCAAAACAGATATCGGCAAAGCTGTATTCGACTTTCTCAGCCACGCATTTGTAACGCTGTTCAGTTTCTCCACGAACGGTGCCGAGTTTGTCTTCGGTCCGCTGGCAAAAGGGCCTGAAAGCACGGGAAGTCTCGGTTTCTTCTTCGCGTTCCAGGTTCTCCCGACGATCATCTTCTTCGCTTCATTGATGAGCGTGTTGTATTACCTCGGCATCATGCAACGCGTGGTGAAAGGCATTGCATGGGTGATGGCGCGGACGTTGCGCACAACCGGAGCCGAATCGCTTTCGGTTGCGGCTGATGTGTTCATCGGTCAAACAGAAGCGCCACTCGTTGTGCGGCCGTACATCTCTACAATGACAGAATCGGAAATCCTCACGATGATGGTGGGGGGAATGGCCAACATTGCGGGCGGAGTACTTGCGGCGTACGTCCAGATGCTGGGAGTTGCGTATGCCAAAGCCCAAGGGTGGGAACTCGAAACAGCACAGGTGCAGTTTGCCGGGCATCTTCTCGCTTCAAGCATCATGTCTGCACCAGCCGCAATACTTGCCGCGAAAGTGCTGATCCCGGAAACAGGCAATCCGGTCACCAAGGGCACCGTGCGTCTGAATGTCGAGCAACCCTACAGCAACGTCATCGAAGCGGCAGCAACAGGCGCGGCTGACGGCGTGAAGCTTGCGCTTAATGTCGGCGGAATGCTCCTCGCATTCATCGCCTTGATTGCAATGATCAATTATGGTCTCTCCGAGTTTGGCGATCTGTTTGGGTTGAACGCCGTGTGCATGGCAACTTTCGGGATGCCGCTTTCGCTGGAGCTTGCGTTCGGACTCGTGTTTCAGTTTATCGCATTTGCCATCGGCGTACCCTGGGCAGATGCGTTGAGCATCGGAAGTCTCATGGGCGTAAAACTCGTGTTGAACGAATTCGTTGCTTATCTCCGACTTGCCGATGTCATCGCAGCGGGGCAGCTTTCCGATAAAGCCGTAACCGTCGCGACGTACGCGCTTTGCGGTTTTGCAAATTTCTCGTCGATCGCAATTCAAATCGGCGGCATTGGTCCGCTTGCGGAGAACAAGCGCGCCGATATTGCCCGGCTCGGTTTGCGCGCCGTGCTAGGCGGAACCGTTGCTACCTGGATGACGGCAACCATTGCTGGAATGCTCGTTGGGTAAACTCGCTCTTCCCTCACTAAGAAGCTGACCTCATGAAACTGCACACAAAAATTTTCATCGGGATGATCGTCGGCGCTGTTGGCGGACTGATCCTGCAAAATTCCGGCACAGATCCCGCAACCATTGAGCGCATCGTTTCATTCGTCAAGCCCGTTGGCGATGTGTTTCTCCGGATGATCTTCATGATGGTGATTCCGCTGATTCTTTCTGCGCTTTCTCTCGGCGTCGCCGAATTGGGCGATATCAGGAAAGTCGGGCGCGTCGGCATGAAAATGCTGTACTACACGGTCATCGTCTCGGCGATCTCGGTCGCACTCGGCGTGACGATGGCAAACGTTTTTCAACCCGGAGCGGATGTAAGTCCTGAGGCGCGCACGATGCTGATGGAAAAGTATGGCGCACAAGGAGCAAAGATCGGACAGGCAACGCAACAGCGCGGCGTTGGTGACATTCTGATAACAATGATTCCAAAGAATCCCGTTGAAGACATGGCCCGCGCGTTCGACCCGACGCACACCGGGGGCGGTCTGCTTGCCGTGATGTTCTTTACGTTGATGATCGGACTAGCGATGACAACGTTGGCATCAGAGAAGGTTCAAACGTTCAAGCAGTTTCTTGAGGGGATGTACGCGATTTCAATGAGAGTGATTGAGTTCGGAATGAAGGTTGCTCCTTTCGGCGTAGCGGCGTTGCTGTTCACGCTCTGTGCGACGTTCGGGTTCGCCCTGCTGGGGCCGGTGCTGAAGTTTGTGCTTGTCGTACTGGTTGCCCTTGCTATTCATCAATTCGTAACATACTCGATCCTCCTGAAGACACTCGGCAAGATGAGTCCTGCGTTCTTCTTCAAGAACACGGCCGAGGTGACGCTTACCGCGCTCTCAACCAGCTCAAGCAATGCAACGCTTCCAACAGCGTTGCGCGTTACGATCGAGAAACTGAAAGTTCCAAAAGACATTGCGCACTTTGTGCTGACCATTGGAAGCACGGCGAACCAGAACGGAACAGCGCTCTATGAAGGAATCACCGTGTTGTTCATCGCGCAGGTGTTTGGCGTTCATCTGGATTTCGGACAACAACTTCTGGTTGTCGTGCTTGCCATTCTCGGAGGAATTGGAACTGCGGGAGTACCGAGCGGTTCACTGCCGGTGATTGCGATGATTCTTTTGACGGTAGGTATTCCCGCGGAAGCGATTGGAGTGATTTACGGCGTGGATAGAATTCTTGATATGTGCCGGACGGTTTTGAACGTTACCGGCGACATGACCGCGGCCGTGTATGTGAAGAATGTTGAGGCGGGTAAGGCGGGTTGACGCTTTTAACCCAGCATTCGGCAAGCGAAATCGCTAGATTTTTTTGTAAAATTGGCTGCAGCGAAATGTAATCGTTTCTCCCACAAAGTCATGATGACGGCGCCTAAAGAACTGGACTCCATTCAGACCAAGCGCAACGCTCAAGAGAAATCTACGAAGCAATCAAGGGGATGGCCTGCGAAGAAGAGATTGCATACTTTCGCCACACGATTGGCAGGAGCAAATTGTCCAAATGGTGGACGTCGGTTTCGCCTCAAAATGAGCTCTCAGAAACGCGGTAAGAAACTTCAATGCGTACCACATCTTATTCGTTCACACTGAAATAGCCACCATCCCAGTTCGTAGTTCCTGTGGAACCTCCAACGCCAGCCTGCGTATACACTGCGACCTCATGAGTAAGTCAACAAATAGCAACTTCAAAAAATCATGTATCCATTGGGTGGCTGCAAGCAGTTTGGGGTTTGAGGTTTGACGGATTACGCTATCATTCGAGAGATGGTTTTGCGGGATGCACCCAGAGCCAACAATGAACGAACGAGAAGATCGAGCGATACTGTCTGATCTCCGGCTTCCATCTTGGCGACGCGGGATTGGTAGAGCGAACTTCTCCGAAGGAGTCCTTCGGACAGTTCGCTATAACAGCGACATGAATGTCGCTCTACAACTGTTACAAGCGCTTTTTTAGACAGACTCAGTGCGCACAATCCCGAAAGAAAAGAGTTGCCAAAGACACTAGCTAAATCTAAAGAACACATGATTCTTGGTCGCTTCACTAGCGTCGTCCTTCTTTCGTTACTCATTTTGACCAATGCGAACGCCAAAGACTTTTCCCTCACTGGCACTCTCCGCGACGCTGCAACAGGCCAGCCACTGGTGGCCGCCAATATTCGTGTGCCGGGCACATCGCGCGGCACAGTCTGCAATTCCGAGGGGATCTACCGGCTCATGTTGCCGGAAGGTACACACCGGATCGTAGCAACGAGCTTGGGTTACGAGCCCGACACCGCAACCGTCGAACTCACGTCAGATACCGTTCGCGACTTCTCCCTCACTCCATCGGACATCACACTGCCTGAAGTCCTTGTGACGGGCGAAGATCCTGCGCGCGCAATCATTAGGAAAGCGATTGCCAACAAACGTCGCTGGATAGACCGGCTGCAATCATACGAGATGTCGGCGTTTACGCGCCAGGTCCTGCGGCGCGACACATCCATTGCGAGCATCACCGAAGCGTACACAACAGGGTATTGGCAGAAAGGAGATACGCTTCGTGAGGTTGTCAAACAGCGGAGGCAGACGGAGAATATCGGCATGGGAGAAAACTTTGCTTCCGTGGGACGCATCCTGAATTTCTATAACGAAGATATCCGTTTCATCGGCTACACATTCGTCGGCCCGATTGCCGACAACGCGTTCGACAATTACGATTACAAGCTGGTGCGCACACGATCATCACCGCGTGGCGACCTGTACGAGATCGCGCTGCAACCGCTTTCTGCAACTGTGCCCTGTTTTTCTGGAACCATCAGCATTGAAGAAGGGTCGTATGCTCTTGTGGGAGTGGATGTCGAGCCAAACCAGGCATTCCAATTGCCGTTCACCAAGGAGAAGTACATCCGGTACCGACAGCAGTTCTCGATGTACGAGGGTTCGTTCTGGCTTCCCGCGGATATTGTGATCGATGCCCGGTTTTCTTTTGGCATCATCGGGTTTTCGATTCCTGCAATCGGTTTCACGCAAACATCGGTCATCACAGACTATTCCATCAACACGCCAATTCCCGACAGCATTTTCAAGAAGCCGCGCCTCGTGGTGGATTCCGCGGCAATCAAGTTTGATTCCACATT
>CAZJYO010000076.1:0-10433 GCA_964550275.1 uncultured Chitinophagales bacterium | reverse complement strand
TCCGTAAGCTTTCGACCATTGGAGGTTTCCATTGGCGTCGGTCTTGATGAACGCAAAATCCGACGACACAAGACTTGGGTTGAAAACCGTCACAAAACCCGTAAGCACAAAGCCCCCGTCCTCTGTTTGTAAAACTGATGTCCCGCGATTGAATCCACCTGATTGACCAAACATCCGGCTCCAAGATTCATTTCCTTGCTGATCCGTTTTAATCAAATAAATGGAAATGATAGACGACGGCGGCGAACCCGTTTCTCCAATAACGGCAAAACCGTTATCCTCAGTCTGAATGATGCAGTAGCCTTCATCTCGACCAGATCCCCCATATGTTTTCATCCACAAGCTATCCCCATCACCGTCGGTTCTGACTAAACAGACATCGCTCGAATCTGATCCAGCCCACACACCTGCAAATGCAAATCCTCCATCGGAGGTTTGCAAAACAGAACGTGCAACTTCATACCTGTTCCCACCATATGTCTGCGTCCATTCGATGATTCCGTTCAAATCGGTCTTAATAAGCAACGCATCAAAGGAGGCTGATCCAGCAATAACAAATCCACCATCTGACGTTTGTTTGACTGAGTACCCTGTTCCGCCATCGTACGCTTGCACCCATTGCTGATTTCCACTCCCATCAGTCTTTATGAGGGAAACATATTGTATCCCTGCGGAATAGCCCCCGCCGCAAACGATGAAACCCCCATCAGTAGTTTGCTGAACACATGACGCGTTTTCAACATCTCTGCCACCAAAAGTACGCGCCCAAACAATATTCCCATTTGGGTTAATTTTGACAAGATATACATCCCTCGTGGTCGAATCAGAGCTGTATATAGACCCGGCTATTACAAAGCCTCCATCATTCGCTTGACAAATCGAGTTTCCTTCTTCTGTATAACCGCCGGGACTAACAAACACCCATCTACTGAACTTTGCCACATCGCTCCATGGGCCGTAGACACCAGTTGGGATCTTCGCCCTCACTCTCCAGTGGTTAACAAAGCGAGAAGAAAATAACTCTGCGACAGTCGTATCCGAAACGGTTGAATCAAAATCCACTTCAGCAAAGTTCGAAGTCTGGGAGACTTGACATTGGTACTCATTAATTCCCATCGATCCACGCCAAGTCATTTGGACCGAGACTGAGCCTACAAATGCTCCGTTGACGGGGGAAACTAGAATTGGGCCGGAATCGGATGTCGGGGCAGAGTTTGGGGGGTCATCAGCGCAACTTGAAACGAAGAGGGTTACAAGGGAGAGGGCTTTTACCCAAGCAGGAGAGTGCTTCAAGCGCTTTTCCCTAGAGTGGACGCTCTTACTTCAGGAGAAAATTAAACGTCACAACGCAGACCTGGTCTTTCTGCGGGGATGACTTGCGCAATGGTTCAAACTTCCACAAGCGGACAGCGCTCATTGCAGCTTCTTCAAGGCGGGTATTTCCCTTCTGCACGGGCTTGGAACTGCGCACCGTCCCATCAGGCGTAACAACAGTTTCAATTCTTATCTGCGCTTCGACATTGGCATCTTCCGGGTAACCGGGAAGAGGTCCGCTCAGTTTCTTTCGTGTTCCTCCATCCGGCCATTGCATTGAGACTCCGACGGAGTTTCCAATTCCCGATCCCTCCGCGCCGGTCATATCCGGGCTGCCGATACCATCGGCCAATGCGCCGCTTCCCGGGGTTATCCGATCGTCTTTGGTGCCAAACGAACCGGCATCGCGATCCTTCCTGCCGTCAACGCTCGAAGACGCGGAGATTCTCTCCGCCCCCGGGGCGTCATCCGCGTCAAGTTTCCTCGACTTTGGAATTGCGATAGCTTCTTCAGGACCAGCCAGCATCCGTTCAGGCAAATCGAAAGAATGCGACGTGTTCGATGTTTTTGCGGAAGCACTTGTGGCAGCAGCATTCGTCTGCGGTAACGGAGAAGAAATTCGCTTTGCCCCCGAAGATTGCCAGGAGACTTCAATGTAATCCTGTTCCTGGGCCTCTGTGTTCACCTTCCATAAAAAAAGAAGGAGCGCCACAACGCAATGAATGACAAGCGTTCCTACCCAACCGCGGATATCTTCCGTTCGCTTCGACATGGCGCCTTACCGGGCGGATGGCTGTGTGGCAATGAGAAACCGGCTGGCTCCCACGGACTTTGCAACGTCAATCACCTGAACGGTGCTTTGCAGGGTCACGTTTTTATCCGCACTCACCACGATCACCTTGTTACGGTCGTTGTTCATTGCCGCGGAGATTTTCGCGCCGAGCGTGTTGAGCGTGACGCGTTCAGCATTGACGTATAACTGACCCTTCTCCGTCAAACTCAACATGATGTTCTGATCGTCAACAACCTCACCCGTTTCCGCACGCGGAAGCTGAACCTTGATGCCTGCGCTGGTGACAAACGATGAGGAAAGAAGAAAGAAAATCAGCAACAACATCACGATGTCGGTCAATGACGACACGCTGAAGTTCGTCAGCATTTTGTTTTCTACTTTGAGTCTCATGGATGCGTCTCCTCAGGACTTCTTTCTGAAGTATTCATCATCTTCGAGAACGAGTTCTGCAGTCCGTGATTCAACTCCCGGTTCGCCTTTACGGACAGACATCGTGGCGGCGCCGCGACGGTCCAGCAAATCACACAACTCGGAGGCGGTCACTTCCATTTCGTGGACGAAACGGGCAACATTCGTAACAAAGTAGTTGTGAAGCGCGTACGCCGGAATTCCCACCACGAGACCAAACACGGTGGTAATCAACGCTTCCCAGATTCCACCGGCAAGAATTGTGGGGTTAACACTTCCCCCAAGAACCTCAATCTGTTGAAATGCACTCACCATACCGGTCACCGTTCCAAGAAACCCGAGCATCGGTGCAATACCGGCAATGCTGGCAAGCCAGGAGATTCTCTTCTCAAGATGATAAACCTCTTCGCGTCCGGCGTCTTCGGCTGCTTCACGTACTTTGCTTTCACCAAGATCATGCTTCATGACGCCGCGCCGAATAATGTTCGCAATCGGTGCGTCCTTCTGAGCACAAAACGCCAGCACTGCCGAAACATCCCCCTTTTGAAAGATGCTTCGCACCTTCATGAGAAACTGGCCGACATCGATACGCGCCTTGCGGAGCGTCAAATACCGTTCGATCGACACATACACCATCACGATTGAACAGAGTAGGATCGGGTACATGATGACCCCGCCCTTGAAAAACATATCCAGCAAATTCATTGATCCATCCTCCCTGCTATTGTGAAATTCGTGCTACCCAGATTCCATTTTCAAGAATGTTTGACAGCTGTGTCGCCGCTGTTGCCGCATCTTTTTCCGTCGAATACCGTCCGACGCGCACCCGATACTTGGTCTCACCTGCAACCGAGGCCTCAGTCACAAACGCGTCAAGTCCCGCCCGCGTAAGTTTTCCAACCTCGGCTTCCGCTTTCGACCGTGTCGCCCACGAAGAAACCTGAACGGTGTACTGGCCCGAACCGGAAGTCGGCAGATTTACTTTCGGCGTTTCTCTTGGCGTCACTTTCGGTGTTTCCTTGATTGACGGAGTCGTCTGTTTTGTACCTTTCTCCGTCGGCGTTACGGGAGTCGGGGTTTGCGTCGCCGGCGGATTTTGCTGAGTCACGTCGCCAGCGGGCGGTTGCGCCGATTCCGTCGGAGTGCTCGGAGGAACGTACGGCTCAGGTTCGGGAAGCGTCTCCGTAGTACTCACCTTCGCCGGCTTATCGCCCCACAGGTGGATAACGCCAAAGTGGTTCAAGCCATACGTGATCAACCCGAGAAGAAGAATCGCAACACCCGCCTGAAGGACGGGGGAAGGGCCTTTGCTTTCCTTCATCTCGCGCATCATCGGTCCGGAGGGAGTTCCTTCCTCAATGTCATGTGACTTCAGGTCTTCCTCCATGCCTTCCCCCTTAAGGTTGAGCTTCGGCATTGTTTTCTTCTCCTTTGATTGTGAGAGAGCAAGATTGCGTTCGTATTCTTCCAGCGTAATGTCGCGCTGCGTATCCACTAATTTTTCCTTCCCCAGATGGTCCACCATGGGATCGTGGGGCATTTCCCGTCCACGGTATTCTTCATCACCCGGAACGGGCGAGAGTTCATATTTGCCGACCACCAGGTATTTTAATTCCCGGTACCGGTCATTCACCTTGTCCGCAAATTCCTTCTCCGTTTCAAAGTAAGGCATCTTGCGCGCCCTCTTCACTCCAACAACCCTCGTACCGAACGTCCCGAAATTCGGCACCTCCACCCGCTGTCCCTTTTGCAAGGCCGAAAGCAGGTAGACATAAAACAAATGAGAAACGGATTCGATACTCCCCTGATCTGCAACTCCCCGGTCAGCACACTTCTTCAGAAGGTCGTCACGGTTCACGTGGCTTTGTTACTCCATTCGATGAGTTCTCGGGACGGTGTGAACGACAAATAATCTTTTGGCGGAACAACAAATACTTCGCGCGTTTCCGTGTTAATGCCCTTACGTCCGGGACGGTGCTCCACAAGAAATTCACCGATATCATCCAGCATGAGTTCACCTGTTGTGACAATTTCCTCGGACCAGATTGAAGCAAACGCCGCAATGATTTCACGGACGGTTTGCTTGGAAATTCCCGCCCGTTCCGAAATCATATTGACCAGTTCTTCCTGACTCATAGCATTCCCGTGTGTGCTGGTTCTACCACGCGTAACTGAATGAAAGCGCCGCTGTACGCGGAAGTCCGGCGTACCCTTCCCACTGCTCATACGCCGGGTTGATAATATTGTTGATGCTCAAGCCCGCTTTGACGAAATGTGTAATGGCGTACTCCGCTCCCACATCCAGAAGAACGTAGGAAGAAAGCGAACGTGTATTTTCCAGATCCGCGTAACGCGAACCTGTGAGAGTGACGGTCGACGAAACTGAAAGGCCAATCGGGAAACGGTGGACATACAAACCAGAAAGTTCCATTGATGGCAGGTACGGCACCTGTGTACCCAAAGTGGAATTGTCACTTCCCCTGAACAAAACGGATACGCTGAGGTCATCATCCGTTGACCATGAAGTCCGGGCATCAAACGATGCTTCCAGGATGCGGGTGACACCGGTGTAGGAGGTCGTCCACTCACCGCTGCGCGACGGATCACGATAGACAGCGTGGTTGCGTATCCGGCTGTATCGTAGAGTAACATTGCCCGCAAGATTTGAACCGAGTCGAACATTCGTGCCGGCACTCAGATTCACGAAATACTCAGGATGCCGGATGTGCATATCGTTGGCAAGATACGGGTTTGATTCGAGAAGTTGCCGCATATCAGAACGCTGAACATTCGGATCAAAACGCATAAACAGTGTGAGAGAAGGATTGGCCATCCATGAAACGCCAAGCTTGGGATACAGTTTTGCTTTCGTGCCTTCGTCAGAACCACGCAACAAATAAAACCCGAGGCCACCCATAAGTTCAATGTCGTCTTCAAGACGGTATTTTCCAGAAGCCGAAGCCATACCAAACCACGGATTTGCAGGATTTGATGGTGAAGAATAGAAGTCGGACCAGAGGGCTACCTCCGGTTTTACGACCACTCCGCTGATTTCCGTTGTCCCCGAAATCTCAGTCCCAAGAAGTATCTCTTGTGATCGAACCCGGGTTTCCAGTGAAGTGGATTGCAGCCGAAATGCTGCCGTGTAGGAAAAAAACTCCGGTCGCGGCGACGTAACCACCGCATCCGTCGAGAATCGCCCGATCGTCCGCTGACTTTGCGGATCAACCGACCCATACATGTTGTACGTATCGCCATACAGTTTTACAGAACCCTGAACCCGTGACGAACCGAAGATTCCACTTTCATCCTTGATGAAGGTGCCACCGGAGAGCACTCCATACCCGGAACGGAAATCGGTATTGGGAGCAAAACCCGCGCTTGACCTGAATCCGCCTTTTGCCAGAAGGTCAAATGTTGTGAAATCGCCGCCAGCCCAAGCATCGATAAACGGAGTTGTGTACGAAGAATACCCTGCGCGGACCGTTCCATTGATACCGCCGAGAGATGAACCATTCCCAACCGCCGGCCGGTCGGCATACGTACCGCGATGCTCCCTGTCTTCCATGGTCGAAAACAACTCCGGTTCAAACGGCTTGACGTCTTCAACAGACGCTCGCTTGCCGGCAGGCGCGATAACTGCGTCATTGCCGGTAATCATAAATTCGGGAAGGTCGATCGCCGGCATCGGGGTCTCATTGTTCACCGTCTGACTGTCAGCCGGAAGCGAAACGGTTCGCGACGGGGGCTGCGGCTTATCCTGCGTGTACACAGATCCGGAAACAAGACTGATGACAATCCATACGCTGGTGACGATCTGCATCATTCGGTTCATTGGAGCTCCCTCATTTTTCTGTCCGCCTCTCTACCAAACTCGTCCTCTCCGTGCAGTTTCAATACTGTTTGATACGCCTCTCGTGCTTTTCCTTTCTCGGCAATCTTCTCATAACACTCACCCGCCTTCAGGTATGAACGCGCAATCCAGTCCTTCGCCGATGGATACACATACTTCACGCGCAAAAATGCCGTGATGGCATCCTTGTGATTGTTCTGCATCTGCAGGGTCTCGCCGATCCTGAATTGCGCCTCGGCACCGACTTCATCAGTACGTTTTGTTGCCACATCGGAAAACATGGCCATTGCCTCAGTGTAGTTTGCAGATCCACGCTTGAGTTTCCCGAGCTCCACCTGTGCCTTGTCGCCGTACAATTTTCCTTTGTTGCGCGCGTACACATCTGCAAACTGCGCCGTGGCTTTGGCAGTCTCTCCTGCCGACTCAAGTACCAGGCCTTTTTCAAAAGCTGATTGCACCGCCGCCTCAGTCGAAGGATAGTTTTTTTCCAACCGATCGAACGCTGTGATCGCCTCGGTGTATTTGCCTTCCTTGCCCTGAAGCATTCCGAGTTCCAGCAGTGCCAAAGGGGCAACCTGGGCGGAAGGATGCTCATCAACAACCTTCTGAAGAGTCTTCATTGCTTCGGTCGGGCGATTCATCGAAGCATAGCTCTTGCCAAGCCAGTACTGCGCCTCCGCGGCAAGCGGACTCTTCGGGGACTTCTCCAGAAATTTTTTGTATTCAGCAACCGCTAGATCGAATTGGCCCCGGCCGAACAAGGCATCACCCTTCTTCAGAAGGAGCTTGTCCGCCGCTGGGCTTGACGGATGATTTGACACAAAATCATCGATGACCTTGATGGCTTCGTTCTCATTTCCCAACAGCATGTAGCAATATTGCATGCCACTAACAGCGTCAGGAACCAGCGAACTTGCCGGAAAGCGATTTAGAACTTCGCGATAGGAGACAATGGCAGATTCATATTCCTTCGCGTTGTAGTGAGCATCGCCAATACTGTAATACATCTTTGGGAGCAAATCGCTTTGCGGATACGCGGCGATGGTTCTTTCAAACTCTTTGATCGCCTGCGGATACCGCTTTGCCTGGAAATGAAGCCAGCCAATGCCGTAGTGCGCATCATCGGCGTATTCCGACCTCGGATAAAGCTTCAGTAATTGCAGATATGTTTCCATCGCTTTTTCAAATGTTCCGCCCTTGGCGTTTGCTTGAGCCAATTGATAGTACGCGTAATCCATCCCGGATTCGTTTGCAAACGTGGCAATGGATGTTCTATACGCACTTGCGGCTTTGGGATAATCCTTCAATGCGTAGTAACTATCGCCAAGACGAATGCTTGCGTCGCGCGCGTAGCGGCTCTTGGGATACTTGCGCGTAATGTGTTCAAACCTTTTTGCGGCAGCTTCAAATCCGCCGGTCTTGTATTCAGACCACGCCATGCCGTACAATGCGTCAACAAGCTTTCCGCTCGACGGATGTTTTGAAAGCACCTCGCCATAACTCTTCATCGCATCGCCGTAATTCTCCGAACGATATTGGGCTTCGCCCAGCCAGAAAAGAACTTCATCCGTCTTCCTGTGTCCGGGATAAAGCTTGAGGAACTTCCGGAAGGACTCTATCGCCTCACTATTGGCTCCGGTCTTGGTTTGAATCCAGCCGGATTGGAACAGGGCATCAGCCGCAAGTTCCTGTTTCAGATCGAAGGATAACGAGGTCTGAAACGCGGCAAGCGCCTTTTCATTCTCGCCGGCGAGAAGCCATGTTTCTCCCAGCATTCGATACGCTTCGCCCTGAACATCCGACCCTTTCACCCGGATTGACCGTTCAAACATCGTTCGCGCTTGTTCATGGTCCTGTGCCTGAAATCGCAGAAGCCCGATCTCGAACAACGCGTTATCGGTGAACGTGCCATCAGGCCAACGGCTCACGACTTCGGAGAGCGACTCCTCCGCATCATGGGTCTTTTGTAGTGACTTGAAAGCCATCCCCTTTCGAAACATTGATGCCTGTGCTACTTCATCCGAGCCCTTTCCAAGTTCGGAGAATATCCCTATGGCCTTCGTTGCGTTGTTTTCTTTCATGAAGGTCCACGCAAGCGAATACCGGACTTCACGTTCCAACCTGTGCCCCGTATGCTCCCGAAGAAATCCTTCGTACGCCTGCAAGGCAGCCGGATAGTTTTCCAGATGAAACCATGATTCACCAAGGAGATACTGTGCTTCGGCCTTGTCGTTCTTTTCGGTTATGTTGGATTCGGCCCCGGAGAGAAATGCAACAGCGTTCTTAAAATCCTTTTGCCCGTAGTAGCACTCTGCTACTCTCACGTACGCGGATGAACGGAGAGTGCTTTGCGGAAAGAGCGCAAGGAATTTCTGATAGTACTCAATGGATTTGCCAAACTCATTCGTGCGTTGATGAACCCATCCCATGGAATAGAGGGCATAGTCCGCCAGACGGTTCTGGGGATACTTTTCATAACTCACACGATAATACGACCGCGCATCATCATACTGATCCTGACGAAATGCACACTCACCTATCCAGTACGAGGCTTCGCCTGCAAGCTGACTCTCAGGAAAATTCTCGAGAACCTGTTTGAATTTCTCCGCCGACTCCGGATATTTTTTTTCCCTGAAGAACAATTCTCCGAGACGGAAGATAGCGTCATCCTTCAACTGGCTCGCCGGATATTCCCGAACAAAGGACTCGTAACGCTGAACGGCTTGCGGGGTTCTTCCAAGCGAATACAGGCATTCACCAATCAGGAAAATAACGTCTGCTCTTCTGGAACTTTGCGGATATTTTAACAGAAAACTTTCCAGTTCATCCAACGCAAGCTGGAATTGCCCATCCTTGTGTAACCCAAAACCGAAAGAGTAATCTTGTTCTTCCGAAAGTCGCGATGACGGTTGAGACAGCGAAATCGCTGAAATAACTGCAGATAGGAAAAGAAGCTTCGACAGCAAAAGCTTCATGGAAGAGTCTCTTCTTAAAGTAAAAATTGAGATAACTTTCATAATGGCGTAAATCTATGTGATGGCCAAGTATTAGTCAAGGGGTAGGCATGAAAAAAGCCCAAAAACATCAAAATGGTGTTCTTGAGCTTCCAAGCCAATTTCCAAGTATGGGTTAGCGACCCGTTATTGTGGATTCAACCCCAACCTTGACTGTCGAATCCTTCATTTGCGATGAATCCTCAATAACCGAAACCACACCAGACTCAACTGTTACATCCCCCGTGCCTCCGGCATTGGGCCCTGATCCACCGTCGCTTTCGGTTGATGGAAGGAGCGCTGGCGCCAATTGAGGCGGATTCGCAATTACATCATTTCCCGAACTCTCAACAGCTTGGTTGTCGATTAGCTGACCGGGTTCCTGCGGTGACAAATACGTGAGATATCCCACGACGCCGGTACAAACGAGAACCACTGCCAGAGTTGCAAAAGCAGGGATCGGTCGGAAAATTCCTCGCGGCGTTTCTTTTTCGTTGCCGCGAATCCTTTGCTGCAAGCGGGCATCAAAATACCAAGGCGCCTTTATCTTGGGAAGATTCCGCAAAGCATCGCGGAGCTTCTCATTCATTTCCGGGGACTCAGATAAATCACTCATTACCAATTCACTCCATATAGTCCTTCAACAATGTTTGAAGCATCGTTCTTCCGCGGTTAATCCGGGATTTTACCGTTCCTATATTCATGCCGGTCACGGCCGCGATTTCCTCGTACTGCATATCCTGAACGTCACGCAACACCACAACTTCACGGTACTTTGGAGGAAGCTCATTCAACGCCTCCTGAATTCTTGCCGCTGTCAGGACTGAATCCGTCAACCTGTCCGGCGACAGGGATTCATCCGGAATCTCAACATGTGAAGCTTCTCCCTGGTCATCCGGTCCCAATCTCACCATGAAACGAAAGCGCCGCCGACGCAATTGGGTTTTTGTGAGATTCGAAGCAATAGTATAAATCCATGTCGAAAACCGTGCAATCGGTTTGTACGCATGCCGGTTCCGGTACACCCTGACAAATGTTTCCTGAACAATATCCTCACACTCGTCGCGATCGC
>CAZJYO010000075.1:0-10460 GCA_964550275.1 uncultured Chitinophagales bacterium | reverse complement strand
ATCAATTTTTATAGTCAACCAAACCTGCCATCAGTTCGCGTGCTTCTTCAAGCTGTTGGATGGTATTTATGCCCGAGGTTTCCCGCCAATCGGGAGATGCCAAGGCGGCGACCTTCTTCTTCCCTTTCCAGAAATAACCGAAAACGTCCGTCAGGTAATACTCTTTCTGCGCATTCTCCGGCGTGATATGGTTCAACGCTTCAAAGAGCAGATCCTTGTCGAAAACATAAATGCCGGAGTTCACTTCACGCACTTTTAATTCTTCCGCAGCAGCGTCTTTGTGTTCAACAATGGCCAGAACCAATCCTTCCGGGTTGCGAAGAATGCGCCCATAGCCGGTCGGATTGTCGATCATCGAGGTGAGGACCGTCGCACAAGCGTTGGTCGTCCGATGATGCTCAACCAGGGAAGAGATCGTCTTTGAAGAGAGGAGCGGCACATCACCGGAAAGAACCAGAACATCACCGGCAAATCCGTCCAGCGCATTCTCCGCCTGCATTACTGCGTGACCGGTGCCAAGCTGGGGAGTTTGTTCAACAAACACCAAGTTCCCGGACTTCTTCTGAAAGTAGGAGATGACCGACTCTTTTTGCCAGCCGACAACAACGACTGTTCGCGATGAACCAACTCGTGCCGCTCGCTCGAGAACATATTCAAGCATCGGCTTCCCGTTGATGGGAAACATGACCTTCGCCATGTCGGGGTTGTTCATGCGCGTTCCCTTGCCCGCGGCAAGAATGATGACCGCAAGGTTACGACGGGATTTCATGGAACGACCGCCGTTATATTATCAATCAGCCGCGTCGACCCGAATCTGACGGCGAGGGAGACAAGAATATTTTGGCCTGAGAACAGGGAATCCAGTTCCTCAAGCGTTTCCGCATTCGCGACAGAAATATAATCGATAACGCCCGAGGATTTGGCATGCAGCAATTGCTTCATCCCACCGGTTATTGCTTGACACTGCCGTTCGCCCGATCGAATCATATCGCCTGCAAGTTTCAGTGATTGATAAAGAACCGGCGCTTCCGTTCGCTGTTGAGGCGTGAGATACACATTCCGCGAACTTAACGCGAGCCCATCCGGCTCACGCACAATCGGCGCGATGACAATGTTCACGTCCACATTCAGGTCTGTCACCATCTTCCTGATAATGACTGCCTGTTGCGCGTCTTTTTGTCCGAAGACCGCGGTGTGGGGTTTGGTGATATTGAAGAGCTTCAAGACAATCGTCGCAACGCCCCGGAAATGGCCGGGACGAATCTTGCCCTCGAGGACTTCATCCAGCTTCGTGACGGAAACATACGTCGAATATGCTTCGGGATAGATCAACGCGATCTCCGGCGCGAACACGATATCAGAACCCGCTTCTGAAGCGAGGGAACAGTCCGCTTCCAGGTTGCGGGGATAACGCGCAAAATCCTCGGACGGACCGAACTGCGCCGGGTTCACGAACACCGTGGTAATGACACGGGAGGCGTGGCGCTTTGCCGTGCGAATCAGATCGAGATGCCCTTGATGCAGAGCTCCCATGGTCGGGACAACGCCGATGGTGGAACCGGACAGCCGCAGGTTGCGGGATGTTTCCTGCATCTCACCAACATCGCGGATGAGAAGGGCCATGCGATTTACAAAATCCGTTTTCCGAACGCGGATTGCACCAGCTCGACGGCAAAATCGGCGGAAGAATTGTGTTCATCCAGAATGGGATTCACCTCGACGATTTCCATCGATGTCATCAGCTTGGAATCGTAGATGAATTCCATAATGAGATGGGCTTCGCGATAGTCCAACCCGCCCTTTACCGGCGTCCCGACACCGGGCGCAACAGTCGGGTCAACCGCGTCAAGGTCAAGACTGACATGAACATAGTCTGTGCCTTCGCTTACGCGCGCAAGGGCTTTCTTCATCACGCGGTGGATTCCCAGCCGGTCAATATCCGGCATGGTAAAAACATGGACGCCCGTTTGCTTGATGTGCCGTTTCTCGCCCTCGTCAAGACTGCGAATACCGACAAGCGCGACATTCGCCGGGTCAACCTTGCGGTATTCTCCCATGACATGTGACAGATCGCGGGGGCCGAGCCCAAGAACAGCGGCCAACGGCATGCCGTGAATATTTCCTGAAGGAGATGTCGAGGGAGTATTGATATCGCCGTGCGCGTCAATCCAGAGGAGGCCGAGCTTCTTGCGTTTCCTTTTGCAGAACGCCGCAATCCCTGAGATTGTCCCGATGGCAATGGAATGATCACCCCCCAGAACAAGGGGAAAGTGATTTTTGCGCATCAGCTTTTCCACTTTACTGCTGAGAACCTTGGAGGCGCGGGTAATTTCGCGAAGGTAGCGCGCCTTCATTTCACCAACCCGGATTTCCTCCATGTTCTTGATATCCAGGTCTCCCTCGTCAACCACACGATTGCCAAGTTCACGCAACCGGTCGTTGAGTCCCGCAATGCGGATTGCTGAAGGACCCATATCCACGCCGCGGCGGCCGGCGCCGAGATCCATGGGAACACCAAGAACGTGAATTGCCATATCAGGCCTTTATCATGGAGAGCAGTTGGGCAAGCGTTGATTTCAATTCCTTCCGGTGTACGATCACGTCAACAAAACCATGTTCAAGCAAAAACTCCGAGCGCTGAAATCCCGACGGAAGGTCCTTCCCGATCGTCTGTTTGATGACGCGCGGTCCCGCAAATCCGATGAGCGCATTCGGCTCGGCAATATTCACGTCGCCGAGCATGGCATAACTCGCCGTCACCCCGCCCGTGGTCGGATCAGTCAGCAGGGAGATGTACGGCACGCGCGCATCTGCGAGGCGCGCAAGTTTTGCGCTTGTCTTGGCCATCTGCATCAACGACAACGCTCCCTCCATCATGCGGGCACCACCGCTTGCAGAAAGAATGATCAGCGGTGTCTTCGTCTTCCATGCACGGTCAATTGCCCGTCCTGTCTTTTCCCCGACAACCGAGCCCATGCTTCCGCCGATAAAGGAAAAGTCCATCACGGCAATGACCACCGAAATCCCGTCAATGGCGCCGATGCCCCACCGCACCGCGTCGTACAGCCCGGATTTTTTTATGGCTTCAGGAATCCGATCGCGGTATCGCTTGGTATCAACAAACCCAAGGGAATCCACGGAGCGCATTTTCCGGTCGGCTTCTTTGAAGGAATCTTCATCCAGTAAAAAGCCGAGATACTCGGAACTGCCGATGCGGAAATGCGCGTTGCATTTGGAACAGGTCCAGAGGTTCTGTTCCAGTTCCTTCTTGTGCATGATTTCGCCGCACTGCTCGCACTTTGTCCACATGCCATCGGGAACGTCCTTCTTGGGCGTTTCCGTGGCGATGTTTTCCTTGACGCGTTTGAACCAGGCCATTATCGTTTCTCAAAAAAATCCATAAGGTACGCGGGCTCCGCGCTTGATACGTCGTCGACAAGCCCCTGCGCACATTGCCGGGCACCCAGGAACGCCACCGTTGTTGCGCTTGCCCGGTTGATTTCGTCCGGAACGATGTTCCACTGCGTGCCAACGTCCAGCACGCGCGCTGCATTCATGAGCACATGAGCTCCGTTTCCAACCAGCATCAGTTTCTCACCACCGCATTCACCGGCAAACTCTGCGACAGGCGTCAAACGTATTTCGCCCGCTGGCGTGATTTCACTTCCATGACATTCAAACAATTGACCATAGACCCGATCTCTGCGCGCATCAAGCGCGGCGAGAACTTTCACGTCAATGCCCAAGTTCACAACTCTGTACGCAAGGGCCTCAAGCGTTGAAACAGAGACAAGTTTGGCAGAAGAACTGAACACCAGCCCTTTCGCCACACTTAACCCAATGCGCAACCCTGTGAATGAACCGGGCCCGATTGACACCGCGACGGCATCCAGTTGCGATGCTCTCAACCCTGCCTGTTTCAGCACCCTGTCGATGGCGGGAAGCAGACGTTCGGCATGCGTATTGGGAACATTGTGCTCCTCGCTTGCAGCAATACCATGATCTCTCCACACGGCAACACCGCACACGGTGGTTGCTGTTTCAATTCCGAGCACGTTCATGACTGCCCGCCGTCCGGGAGGGCTTCCGCCGTGACCCGTTCAATGGAAATCTGCCGCTGAACCGGAGACTCTCCACCGGAAATCTTCACCCTGATGTGAGATTCGGGCAGAAGCTCCATCGCACGTTCGGCCCATTCTATCAAACATATATGTCCGTCATCAAAGTACTCCTCCACACCAAGTGAACGCAACTCGTGCAGAGAAGAAACGCGGTACAGATCAATATGAACGACAACGCATGACGGGGCGGCATACTCATGAATCATGGTGAACGTCGGGCTTGTTACCGCCCCCGTAATTCCCAATCCCTTGCAAACACCGGAGACAAAAAGCGTTTTACCGGCGCCGAGATTCCCCGAAATGGCAACGACATCACCGGGGGAAAGGGATTTCGCAAACGATGCGCCGAGTTCCAGCGTTTCGGCGGAAGAGCGCGTGTGAAAAACTGTCATCCCTTCGGCTCGAGTGTCACCATCGGAAGGATCATTTCCTCCATGGAGACGCCGCCATGTTGAAAACTGTCCCTGTACTGGTTCAGGTATTTATGATAGTCCGTCGGGTACACGAAGTAGTAATCTTCCTTGGCAATAATATAGTTGGAGGTTAATCCTCTGCGCGGCAGTTTGAACTCCAGCGGGTCCTTCACAAAAATAGCCGCCTTCTCTTCACACTTCAGGTTGCGCCCGAATTTGTAGCGCAGATTGGTGGAGGCGTCGCGGTCGCCAAGCACCTTCGTGCCGCGCAAACTCCGGATGCTTCCATGGTCGGTGGTCAACAGAATTCTGACATTCTTGGAGCGCGACAGCGTTTTCAACATTCCGAATAGTGATGAATGGAGAAACCACGACCTGGTGAGCGTCCGGTACGCAGATTCATCGGGAGCAATTTCCTTGAGCAGCGTCGAATCAGACCGGCCATGGGCCAGCATATCCACAAAATTCACCACGATCGCTGAGAACCGCGATTGCGCATACGTGCCGATATTATTTTCAATGTTCCTCCCAAACTCGGCGTCCAGAATTTTGACGTACTTCGGTTCGGGTTTCAAGACAATTTTCCGTCGCTCGAGCAGTTTTTCCAGAAACTGCTTTTCATACCTGTTGCGGCTGGTTTCATCATCCTCGCTCTTTTCCCAGAGTTCAGGGAAACGCGTTTCCAGATCACAGGGATACGATCCGCTGAAGATCGCATTGCGCGAATACGGCGTTGCCGTCGGCAGGATACTGAAGTAATACTCCTTGGAGATTGCGAAGTACTCATGAAGCAAACTCTCCATCACGAGCCACTGATCAAGGCGAAGGCAATCGATCACAAAAAGGATAACAGACTTGCCCGTCTTTATTTCCGGTATGACAAAACGGTCGACAACCTCATGGGAAAGAGCCGGCCGATTCTTCTCTTCCTCAAGCCAATCACGATAGTGCTTCTCCACAAACTTCCCGAACGAGAGGTTGCATTCCTTCACCTGATCCACCAGCATCTGCTTGAGACCGAGTTCCGGATGTTCATCAAGTTCCAGCGACCATTCGGCGAGACCCTTGTAGATTTCGATCCACTGCTGGTGGTCGGGCCCCATCATCAGGGCGGTTGAAACCTTGTTGAATTCCTGGATATAGTCACGCGAAACCGCCGCGCCGGTAATCTTTCTTCCCTCCAAGAATTTCTTGCAAGCCAGCAATACCTGGCTCGGATTGACCGGCTTGATGAGATAATCGCTGATCTTGACGCCAATGGCGCTTTCCATCAGCGCTTCTTCTTCATTCTTGGTCACCATCACCACGGGGAGGTTCGGCTTCATGTCCTTGATTTCAGCCAGCGTTTTCAAGCCGCCCATTCCAGCCATCATCTCGTCCAAAAACACGAGGTCAAACCCGGAGTTTCGAACGAGACTTACGGCGTCTTCGCCGTTGGTCGCCGTATCAACATTGTATCCCTTGTCGGTGAGGAAGCGGATGTGAGGACGGAGCAGTTCGATTTCATCATCTACCCAGAGTATTCTCCCCTTCGTTTCGGTCATGCTCGTTCACTTTGATGTGGATAATTCACGAAAAAATGATACCCATTTCACGTTTGAGAGTCAAACAACGTACGCTTACTGGATGGAAATGTGGACGTCGAGGCCCGCTTCGTTGGTCGTGCTTCCGGGAATAAGCGAACCGGTTTCATCGGGCGCGATTTTGGTATAGCGATAATAGATGGAAGCCGTAACGCGGGAACTGAGAATGTAACGGATGCGCGGTTCAAGCACGGTGCGTGTTGTGCCATCGAGAGGAGAACCTTCGGCGTTCACATCGATGCGCGCAACCTCATACTGTCGGCGCTGGTTTTTGGTTAGCGAATAGGTCGCGCTCACATCAACATCATTGTTCAATGCAAGCCCGAAGAGCGGTATTTCAAACCCTCTGCGGTTGTAGCTCATGGTAATGGAAATTTCCTGCGAGAGTGTTTCGACAATATTTCGTGATGATGTTTGCAAATCAAAGGCTGTCGTCGAATTGTACCTGACCGTCGCGCCCAAGCTCCCCTTGAGCAAATCCTTGAATGTAAAATTCAAACCGATAAGCGGAGTGAACCCGTAGGAAACGCGCTGGCCATCCGTTACTTCCTCTCCCGTGCCCGGCAGATTCCGGTATTGCCGTCCATAGGTGGATTGATAACTATGGTCCAGCGAAAGACGGCTCACAAAGCTTGCAAAGAGCGGAATTTTCTCAAGCCCATCCCAGCGTAAACTCCAGTTGATACGAGGATAGTATTGGCCAAAGAGTTCTTTGAAAATAGGAAGGGCTTCGAATCCCTCTTCAAATGCCTGGGTGAGTTTTTCAGCGTCTGTGGTGCTGTCAGCATCCGCGCTGGCCTTCAGTTCCGCATATTTTTTTCCGACCTCCTTGATGCCGGTCTTAAAAACGCCGAAGAACAACACATCGGGGAACGTGAGGAATGAACGCTCGATGCTGTACGTGGAGACCGAATTCTTGATCGTCGAAATACCGATGGAATCCGTCTCGATGTTCTGCGTGCGTGCATAGGTCCAGCCAAGATTCCAGTTGAGATCAACGCGGGCGCCTTCCCACAACGCGCGGGAGGTTTTCAGTCCGACACGGTTTCCCTGCCTGAACTGGTTGATGAGCGTGCCATTGGGCGCGCGTATACCCTGTTCAACATCCCAGCCGAAGAACGGGAATGATGAACGCGTTCCGAAGTTTGTCAGTTTTCCCGTCGGGTCAGTGATCAAACCAAGTTGATACAACCGCGAGGGCCCTTTATTGGGGTCATCGCCCTGCGCGAACGGAATACTCCAGAAATTTGCGAAGCCCGTCCCGCCGATCACGCCGCTGTTTTGCGCGGCATTAGTCTGCGTGAAGGTGATGTTCACATTATCATAGTCGAGGAACGGAATTTTGATCAACACCTCTGCAATTTTCTTGATCTGGTCAAAGGGATTTCCGCCGCCGGAAGAAGCCGTTCGAGACGTGTCCTGAACGCCGGAGGAATCCACGGCTCCCGGGGCGCCTCTTCGTCCGCGCGGTTGGGGCGATGGAGCCGGAGTGGACGACGGTGAAGTGCTGAACAGCGGATCGAACAGCGATTTCATCCTGAAGTTCATGGAGAAATTAATGTTGTTGCTGAAGCCCGCGGATTTCCCGATGTCACCGGCTGTCAGGGTGTTGTTCCACGCATAATCAACGCTGTATCCAATACTGAAATCAATGAACTTCTTGATGTTGAAAATATTGGGAATGTTCGGCTTTGTCGTGAACGTGTTGCGCTGGGCAAACCGTTGGTCGTCTCCGAAATTCAACAGCCGGTCACCGCCGAAAATATCGCTGATGATAGCGGAAAACGGCCGTTGGTTGCCGTTCGCGTCGGTCTCCATTTTGAGCAGACTGGATTCAACAACGACATTATAATCGCCGCCGAGATTGAGCGGACCGTTTTCCACCAGCCGCCATGAGAAGCCGAACTGCCGTGACGCAGTAAAATTGCGGTTCAGTGCTTCACGGGATCCCTGAGTCCGCAACAGCGACGTGCCTTTTGATCGCGTACTGTTCATGGACCAGGAGAACGATGAAATGGGGAAAAAGAACTTCATGTTTTTATACTCATCAAGGAACCATACGCCGTCAAAGAGTTCCTTGAATGGGGAAACATTGTAATCCGGTGAGAGCGTGAGCGCGTAGCCAACGCGCGCCGTCCACGTCCAGGTGGAGGAATACACCACGGCCGGAGAACGGTCGGTGGATTTTGTGTAGTTGAAGCCGAAGTTGAGTTTGTTCCAGGTATCACGGACGTACCATGCATTGGATGGAAGCCCGATTCTGAAGTTCGGCGCCGCGTAGGTATCCGAGATTCGATGCGACTCAGATTCATAACGAACCTGGTTGGCGGCTGTAAGCGCATCCTGTTCACTTCCGCCTCCGGACAGGATTTTATCCCGTGAACGATCAGCCGCTTCCGAAACAAGAATGTCGGAACCGGGAAGATACTTGGGCTCGATTTTGGATTCCGTGTGCGAGTAGGAAACCGGCAGTGCCGTGCCGGCCCAATCCGTCGGGAAAAACTTCTCCAGCGAAAGAGAGGTGTTGAACCCCCAGTTGGTCCCCGTTTGCCTCGTGCCGAAACGTTGTTCCAGCGTATGAAAGTTCGGATCGATTTGAGAATAATTGAACGACACTGTCCCGAGATCGGCAAGTTTCAGTTGTGTATCGACGCGGTACGCAAGACCCGGCGAATCGTCCACGGACGTCAGGCGAAGTTCGTTGATCCACACCTGTCCGCTGATAGGAAGCGATGTTCCGCCGCCCAGCGGATTGCGCACACCAACGGTAAGCGCGCGAATTTGCGTAAGCGAGGGATTACCGCGTACAAGATAGTAGGTGTCAGGCGGTCCGCCGGGAACTGCAATCGAATCAATGCGGTTCGTACTGTCTCTTCCCTGCTTGATTCCCGTCAGATCCGCAAAGCGCACAACCATTTCATTCAATGGATCCCAGCCGGGCCGAATGGGAGAGCGATACTCGTAGTAGTTCGACGTATCCGTACCGAATTGGAAGAAGTACTCGGCATCGTAGACGCCCGGCCCGTTGTACGCAAATGTTGTGTCACCATGAACAAACATTTTCATGGTCGAGTAGCTGAACACATCCAGCGGCTTGTATGTGTAGTACTTTACCGCAAGACGGCCTTCTCCATCCGGGAGATTATTGACAAGAAGGGCAAGAGACTGTTCGTTGGCAAGCACTTCTTCGTCCGGCCGGGTTTTGTCGCGCTCACGGAACACGCCGGGAGGACTTGTATAGAACGGATTGTCCTCAACACTGATAACGTTCACGGCAAACGTCGAATCGCCCTTGCGAAGCTCCTGCCATTGGTTGCCGACAAGACCGAAGTCCGCAATGCGGATGCTGATGTCACTCTGAGCGTTAATAAATGAAACCCTCACGTACTCGACATTCTCGAATGTCGGCGTACCGACCTGCTTCGTGAACGACAGCAATGGAATGCGATATTGAAACCATCCCTCGTTTCCACCGCCGACAATGAGCGGATTGGTTTGCGGGTTTGCATCAAGCGGCACCACGTATTGAAAGAACGAATTGGCAAAATCCACGATGCCGTTGCCATTCAGGTCTTCCGTATCAGGAATTCTTCCTGCCGGACCGTTCTGGTTGTTTTCCGTTCCATTGATTTTTGAATAGTCGGTGGAAGTATTGAGAAAGAAATAATCGTCACCGCTCGGATCGGCCCCTAATGAAGGATAGCGCGCGATTTCCAGCGCGTTGGGAAGCATATCCAACCCCACATCTTCCCCTTCCTGCAAGGTCCCATTAGGGTTGTTGCTCAGCACAAGGTCTTCATCATTCAGCGCGCGATTGGGAATAACATCTTCGCTCACTGCCCCCATATCAATAACCATTGCGTGCTGGGGGAAAGACTGGGTCAGCGAATCCATTTTCATCCAGATTTCAATGAAGCCGACATTTTCATTGATGAGGTTCGTCGCGGAAATCGAGATGGGCTTCATAATACCGCCCCAGTTCCGGCTTGGGGTCAATGTTGATGAAAGGTCGGGGCTGTAGTTGAACGCGCCTCGTTCAGTTGGAGAATACCGGAGATCAAGGACGGTGATACGGTCATTGGCCGCGTTCCCCGGCCTCTTGTTCGGATACACTTCCGTAAGCCGCGTTGTCTGGTTGAGATTGTTATACCAGATCAGCTTACCCTTTGAGAGAACTTTTGTCGTGTCGTGGAGTGTCGAAGGATTCAGACTGATACTATCGGGCGGACTCGAAAGCGTCCACTGTGAAAAATTCACGCCAAACGGAATGGTCCGGCGCGCACCTGCGAAGTCATCAATGAACGCGAAACCTTCGCCGCCATCGCCGGGACTGGTGCTCTTGT
>CAZJYO010000074.1:0-10563 GCA_964550275.1 uncultured Chitinophagales bacterium | reverse complement strand
CAGGAACAGCTTCAGCTACCGATACTCTCCCGGACATCTGGTTTTCATGGAGGTCGAATACCCCGTCCGGCACTTGGGCATCGCCTGTGAACATTTCCGGCACACCAACCGATGCAGAGCTTGTGATTCATGCTGCACCGAAATTGCGAAGCAACGGCGGTAACAGCTATACGATTTTCCTTCTTCGCAACTACGAAAGCACAAATCCACCGTATCCACCAAATGATGTTAATCAAACCACGATCTATGGGTCATCCTACACCTTCACGGCCACAACGGATGTGCGCAATGATGGCAATGTCGTTGGATACAAGCTTGCCCAGAACTATCCAAATCCGTTCAACCCCGGCACAAAGATAAGCTTTACACTGCCGGAGCGCGCGACGGTGAAGCTCTCGGTGTACAACCTGCTTGGCCAGGAAGTTGCAACACTGGTTGATGGCGTGCGCAACGCCGGCGTGCATGATGTATCCTTCTCGGCTGTGAACCTGCCCAGCGGTATGTACTTCTACACGCTGAAGGCCGGACAGTTCTCCGAGACGCGGAAGATGGTTTTGATGAAGTAATGTTGTTGTAGGTTGCAAAAGGAAGGCGCGGGAAAATATCCTCCTGCGCCTTCTTGCTTTTTAGACGGTTGTTTCAGTTGTTTACTCTCACCGCAAAGAGGCCGGGAAACCGGCTGCTGGCGAATCCTCTGGATCCTGCGTGATGAACGTGTTCTACCGTGGTGTTGTTCTTTGTGTCGTGCTGGCAATATCCCCGGCAAGTTTCGACCGGGTGTACCCGCAGGCCATTCTCCCCATAACGGGCGATGACATTGAGGTCGATGTCTATGACCGCATTGTCATCCTTGATGGTGCCAGAAACACGCTGAGACTTTTCGGTCCGGACGGGGAGCTCTTGCGGGAGGTTGGCGGATCAGGGTGGGGAGATAACCAGTTTGATTCCCCAAAGGCAGTGTGGGCTCGCAATGGCATTGATGTTTTTGTCGCCGACTATGGAAACCATCGCATTCAGCGATTCGACCGGAATCTGAATTTCGTTGCTTCCTTCAGCACCCATGGTGCGGAAGATGAAAAAGTCAGATTCGGCTATCCCGGCGGGGTGGCACTTTCACGTCAGGGAGATCTCTTTCTTGCCGACGGCGAGAATGTCCGCATCGTCAGTGTGGGCGGATTCAGTACCATCAAGAGAGTATTCGGCGGTTTCGACGCAGGAAAGGGCAGGACTCTTGCGCCCTCAGTTGTCGATGTCGGCCCGAAGGACAACGTGTATGTCTGTGATGGGAAGCGGGTTCTGGTCTTTGATGCCTTCGGCAGTTTTGTACAGAACATCGGAATGTTTGCTTCTGATGTGCGGGTCGTTGCTGATCTGAGAGGCGTCGTGGTGGTGAGCAATGATTCCGTGGTTGTATATGACGAAACCAATCGCCGGCTGGGCTCCGTATCATCGTCGTCGATGCTTTCCGGGCCTCTGCGAATAACGGACATGGCATTTGCCAACGGAAAAGCGTATGTCCTGACAGCCGAGGGAATTCACATTGTTCCTGACCCCGTCGAGGCGTTACTGGAAAGAGAACAGAAGAAATGAACCACAATTGAGGAGAATGGATCATCATGGCACGCAGTCTGAACAAAGTAATGCTCATCGGCAATCTCGGGAAAGACCCTGAGCTGCGGTACACAACGTCCGGCGTTGCCGTTGCGACGTTTTCGATTGCAACGAGTGAAAGCTGGAAGGATCAGGACGGCAACACACAGGAAAAAACCGAATGGCACAATATCGTTGCTTGGCGGAAGCTGGCGGAGATTTGCGGTGAATGGCTTCGCAAGGGCAAGAAGGTGTATATCGAAGGTCGTCTGCAAACGCGCAGTTACGACGACAAGAATACCGGAGCAAAGAAATACATCACCGAGATTGTGGCCGACAGCATGATTATGCTGGATGGAAAAGGCGGAGGCAGCGGCAGTGGAAGTGGTGAGGGCGCACCGGCGCAAGCGCAAGCAGTAGAAGAACATGCCGGGTCAGGCAAAGATGATGACCTTCCTTTTTAACGGAGGTCAACGGATTATAGCCCATGTATCTTTGATGCATGGGCTTTTGTTTTTTCTTCTTGGCGTCTCTGTTCTTGCGACTGACGCACGGTCCCAGCAATCAGCACAGGGTCGGTATGGCATGGTTGTCTCCGCGGACTCAACCGCATCCGCAGCGGGACTTGAAATCCTCCAACGAGGCGGAAATGCTATTGATGCTGCGGTTGCCGTGGGGTTTACGCTCGCGGTGACCTATCCCGAAGCCGGCAATCTTGGCGGCGGGGGATTCATGGTTATACGCTTCGCTGACGGCAGGTCCACGATGATTGATTTTCGTGAAACAGCGCCTTCGCTGGCAGTCCGGGATATGTTCCTTGATGCGCATGGGGACGTTGATGCGCAAAAGACAACAATCGGTCCGCTGGCGGCCGGCGTTCCCGGAACTGTTGCGGGACTGCTGCTGGCCTCAAAAAAATACGGATTGCGGTCGTACGAGCAGCTACTCGAGCGCGCCATCACGTGTGCCCGGGACGGATTCGTCATTGATCACAGGTTGGCACTGGCCCTTTCTGCCTCCAGCGGCGAGTTCGCTTTGTTTCCTTCCACTGTAAAATATTTCAATCCTGAACTTGCGCAGGGAACAATCCTCAAACAGCCGGACCTTGCCCGCGTGCTGGAGCGAATTCAACGCGACGGAAGGTGGGGGTTTTACCGGGGTGAAACGGCACGCGCCATTGTTGAGCAGATGAAGAAAGGCGGGGGGATTATGACTCTCTCTGATCTCCAGCTCTATGAGGCGAAGGAGCGGGAAGTACTCAGAGGTAGCTATCGCGGCCATGAAATCATTAGCGCAGCACCTCCTTCCTCGGGTGGATTTCTTGTAATCCAGATTCTTCAAATGTTGGAGCGGTTCGATCTCCGTGCAAAAGGCCGTACCTCGGTTACCGCCTCCCATCTGATTGCATCAGCGTTTCAGCGCGCCTTTGCGGATCGGGCAACGTATATTGGCGATCCGGATGTTGTGGATGTTCCTGTTTCATGGCTGATCTCCCCGGAGTATTGCAGGGAACGAAGCTTCACCATTGACAGTCTCAGGTTTGAAAGCAGTTCCTTCATCGGTCCGGGCGAAGCTCCGGATAATCACGAGACCACGCACTATGTGGTCGCCGATAACTTCGGCAATGTCGTGAGTGTTACCACGACGCTGAATGGTGCCTTCGGATGCAAGACCGTCGTGGATGGCGCGGGATTTTTTCTTAACAACGAGATGGATGACTTTGTTATTGCGGCAGGGACTGCGAACCAATTTGGATTATCGGGCGGGGATGCGAACATGCTGAAGGGAAACAAGCGCATGGTCAGCTCGATGAGCCCCACGATTGTCGTCAAAGATGACAAACCATTCCTTGTGTTGGGCGCACGCGGCGGCAGTCGGATCCCGACTTCGGTTACCCAGGTGATCCTGAATGTGGTTGATTTCTCCATGTCCCTTGAAGAAGCGGTGTCCGCGCCGCGCATCCACCATCAATGGTTTCCCGACCTGCTCCTCTATGAAGAGGGTGGTGTTGACCAGCATGCACTCAAAGCAATGGGTTATGACGTAACGGATTTTTGGGAAACGAAGGGAAAAGTTCAGGCACTGATGTTTGATGCAGGGAATGAAACCATCATCGGCATGCCCGACCCCCGTGAAGGGGGAAAAGCCCTTGGCTGGTGAAGGGTTGAGGTCAAGAGTTTTTTGTTGACAAGATACGCTTCGCGTTGTATATTGCGTGCCGCACATTGTTCTTTCTCATTCCGGTGTTGGTGTCCCGCCGATGTATGCAGGCGGGATGAAAAGGGAATTCCGTTCAAAGCGGAAGCTGCCCCGCAACTGTAATCCCGATCCGCCTTCGGCGGGTTGAATCTCAGGTATTGTGTCACTGTAACACAGCGTTACGGGAAGACGCCTGATGATCGGGAGAGCCAGGAGACCTGCCAATGCCTTGCCTCATTCGACCTTCGCGGGAAGGTTTAGACTCTCTCTCTGTGCTACCTCATTGAATTGTCCTCCCCGTGCTTGTTGGCGGGGCTTTTTATTTGAGGTTATGCACAAAGTTATCCACATCTTTTACACGCTTCCCCATCTCGGGGTTCTTCTCATATCCCAGTCCTATCTTTTTGCTGGACAAGGGATTACCATATTATCGCCCCGTAACAGTCCCTCCGCGTCATCCGAGTTATTGACATCCGTTACCTCAACCACTGATTCTGCGATTGTCATTGGGCCAGCTCCCGGATCTGATTCTGTGAAATACCCTCTGGACGAAATTCTCGTAGTTTCGAGCAGAACCCCCACTTCCGCGGAGCATTTCTCTCTTTCAACGGAAGCTTTATCAAGGAATGATATTACCGATGCGAATAGTACTTCCTTGGCGGGAATCCTGTCATCCTCCACCGGTCTCTTTGTTAAAGATTACGGCGGGACTTCCGCTCTGAAAACATTGTCTCAGCGTGGCATGGGAACGGAGCATACACTGGTATTGGTGAACGGACTGCGTGTAACGAGCTCCCAGAACGGGCTCATTGATCTTGGCATCGTGCCGCTTACCGGAATCCAGTATCTCGAAGTTGTCTCCGGTGGAAATTCAGCATCGTTTGGATCCGAAGCGGTTGCCGGGCTGGTGAATATCATTACCCTGCCGCGGGATCGAAAATCCCGTATTGAAGCAACCACTTCGGTCGGCTCATTCGGTTTTGTCAATGGCTCTGTTGCCGCTTCCCTGGATGTTGGCTCAATCTTTTTTCGGGCTTTTTACGGAGTGGAAGAAAGCGACGATGATTTTGAATTCCAATTTGATGACGGCAGTGGTGTGCAGACTCTCAGGAGACAGAACGCCGATGTTGAGGCGCAAAACGGCGGCATCGACGCCTCAATCAGACTCAGTGAACAACAGGAATTGACGCTTTCCTTTGGCGCTTATGGTTCCGAGCGCGGCGTTGGTGGTCCGGTGGTGAGCGCGAATCCAACGAGCTCTGCCCGCCAGCAGGATGATCGGCAGTTGTTGCAAATCGGATGGAAGGCCAACCTGTCCGCGCTCACAATCCTTTCTGTGCAAACGCAAGGCCACAGATCGTACCAGCGTTACCACGATCCTGAACTCAACATCGGCGGCTTCGTCGTTGACAATTACTTTACAAATCTTGATTTGCGCATTGCGCCAACCCTGAACACAACATTCACAGAAAGTTTTTCGCTTGCCGTTGGGGGAGAAGTTGCGCGAGTTCAGGCCATCGGGAATACAATGGCGCAAGATGAATTGCGGACATCGGGAGCGGCTTTTGTTGTCGTTCACGCAAAAGTTTTTGAGAGTTCGGGACCGGTTGCGCGCGTTGACTTTTCGCCCGGGGTTCGTTTCGACGGTGAATCCGCGGGATTCAATGCTTGGAGTCCGCAGGCGGGAGTGGTTGTTTCATTTCAGGAATTTGACGCGCTTATCGAACAAGCCCGGCTGTTCCTGACAGCGAACTTCTCCAGAAATTTCCGGAGCCCGACGTTCAACGAGTTGTATTACAACGGCGGTGGAGGTGTTGGGAATCCGGATCTCCAACCGGAACGGTCAACAAATATGGACGCCGGTTTGCGCGCTTCCTTCGGACGTCATGAGTTTCGTGCATCATACTTTAACATTTCAATGGAAAACCGGATTGTCTGGGTTGCCGCCGGTGCCGGCGTCGTTACCCCGAAGAACCTTCGCGCAACACGGTCTGACGGGTTCGAGGTTTCCTGCCTCCTTTCAGTGATGGAAAATGCCATCGTGCTCGGCGGCAATTTTTCGCAGACACACAGCGTCAAGACCGAGCCGGATTATCCTGGAGATCCATCCGTTGGCAATCAACTGATCTATGTTCCCGAGCAGACTCTCCGGTTTTCCCTTGTCTTGCGACAACAGTGGGAAAGCTGGATGCAGGAGGCCGCACTCGAAGGACGATTTGCATACATCGGGTACAGGTATTTTACCGAAGACAACACGCATTTTCTCCCGTCCTATTCCCTTGTTGATATTATTGCGAGGGCCCGACTTGCGGTCCTGGGTGGAAACATTGCACTCAAATTTGAGATCAACAATGCGCTCAATGAGAGTTATCAGGTAACATCCGGATATCCCATGCCAATGCGATCGTTTCGCACAACGGTGGCGCTGGCACTCTAGTTCTTTTCATACCAAGGAGGTTTCTCATGCGATACGCGTTCTATGCCATCATATTTCTCATGATCGTTCTTGCGGGATGCAAGGATGATCCCGTCACCCCTGAACCCGTTCGACCGCCGGCGCTTGCAAAGGCAGTGTACATCCTCAATGAAGGAGACTTCAGTGATCCGGTAGGTGCCCGGCTTACCATGTATGATCTCGACAGCAATTTGGTGTACAGAGATGTTTTTGAAGCTGCCAACGGAGGTCAGCATCTGGGCAACCTCGGTGATGACATGAGGATTTTCAACGGCAAGGCGTATGTCGTTCTCAGTGGTTCTGAGAAAATCATGGTCATCGATTTGGGAAATCACCAGCTTCTTCAGTCTGCCAGTTATCCGGGGGATTCTCCAAAGGATATGGTTATTGATTCAGTCCGGGGAAAAATCTATGTCTCAAGACTGTACAAACACTCCATTCTTGTTATCGATCTGACAACCCTTGCCGTTCTTGACTCGATTCAGGTCGGCACCAATCCACAGGCGATGTTGTTAAACGGCACTGATCTCTTTGTCTGCAACACTGGGTTCGGTTCGGACAAAACAGTTTCGGTGGTTGATGTTCTTGGCGACACGGTTCGCACAACGCTTACGCTTTCGGATGGGCCCGTGAGCGCAATGCTTGCTTCCGATGGGAATGTATGGATTGCGTGCAGCGGGAACGCCTTCGCGTCTCCTCCGACGACCGGAAGAATATTCATGGTGAACCCGGCGACGCTCGCGCGTGAAGATTCCCTCTGGTTCACGGCAAATCTTTGGGGTTGTTTGTCGCAAGGGATTAACGGCTTTGTGTATGTCGTCGGAATGAGTCCGGGGAGTTTTTATGGCGGCCCTGTTCACAGAATTGATGTTGCAACAAAAGGAGTTACCCCCAATTATGTAACCGGCGGGGCATTCTATTCAATGACTATTGAGCCCGTCTCAGGCGACTTGTACATTGCTGATGCGATGAGTTTTTCGGCCGACGGTGTTGTAAACATTTTCAACAAGGACGGCGGTTTCCGTCGGAGTTTTACTGTGCAAAAAGGACCGGGAGCAATTGCCTTCAAGAGATAGAAGAATGTTACGTTTGCTTCGCTGGACACACTTTCCTATATTCGCATGCGATGAAAGCTAAACTTGCGCTCGAAAACGGTCTGGTTCTGAACGGTGAGGGATTCGGCGCCTCGGGGGAAATTGCCGGGGAAGTCGTCTTCAACACAAGTCTTTCCGGATATCAGGAAATATTCACCGACCCGTCGTATTCAGGCCAAATCGTGACGATGACCTACCCGATGATCGGGAATTACGGCATCAACCCCGAGGATATGGAGTCCGTCCGCCCCCAGGTTTCCGGTATCATTGTCAAAGAATACAGCAAACATCTGAGCAACTTTCGTGCTACGGAAAGCTTGGGTGATTGGCTCAAGCGCTCAAACATTGTTGCGATTGAAGGGTTGGACACGCGGATGCTGACGAAGATGATCCGCACGCAGGGCGCAATGCGCGGCTTCCTTTCCACCACCGATCTTGATGATGCAAGCTTGCTGAAGAAAGTCGCCGCTTCTCCATCGATGAATGGCCAGAATCTGGCAACCGTCGTATCATGCAACAAACCCTTTGAGTGGGATGAGGTTGATCGGACGCCGTTCGCGTTGCCGGCGCAACGCACACAGGCAAATGGGCATCGCTTTCAAGTGATAGCGTATGATTTTGGAATCAAGCAGAACATCCTGCGACGCCTCACAAGCTATGGGTGCAAAGTAACCGTGGTTCCTGCTGAGTACCCGGCAGAGAGTGTGCTGGAGCGCAACCCTGACGGCGTGTTCCTCTCAAATGGTCCGGGTGATCCCGCTGCGGTGAAGGTTGCTATTCAAAACATCAAGAAGCTTGTTGGTAACAAACCGATCTTCGGCATTTGTCTCGGACACCAGTTACTCGCGCTGGCGTTGGGCGGGAAAACCTTCAAGCTGAAGTTCGGACACCGGGGCGGAAATCATCCGGTAAAGAATTTGTTGACGCAGAAAATCGAGATCACCTCACAGAACCACGGTTTTGCCGTTGATCCGGATTCGCTTGATCCGGCCATGATTGAAATTACCCACGTGAACCTCAACGATGGAACCAACGAAGGATTTCGCCATCGTGAGCTTCCACTGTTCTGCGTTCAATATCATCCCGAAGCTGCGCCCGGTCCTCATGACAGCGACTACCTCTTCCAAAACTTCATTGCTTTGATGCAGGCAGGAAAGGGCGTGCTCGAGTCCTCCCGAAAGAACTGATTCCTATCGGTAACCATCCAATCGCATTGTCTGGTTTGCATGCCGCACAAAACCCAGACGTTTCAGCAATAGCGCATATGAGCTTGTTCCCGCCGGAACGCCGTTCCATTGTTGTATCGTAACCGACTTGAATGGGCGAAGACGATCCGGTAAACGCAGCATCGAGACAAACCGGCGAAGACCTTCTTCCAAGGTTGCTTCTGCCACATCCTGTTTTGTCCAAACCCGAAGCCCGTTATTCTCAATCGTCATGACGGGAATTCCTCCCGACAGCAGAAGATAGTTTTTTGGCAACCTGCTTAACTGCGGCAGTGGCTCACGTAATTCCAGTCCGGCACCATACGGATTTGCCGGGTCGCAAGCATTTATCAAAATGATTTCTTCCCGAGGCAATGACGATGATGCTCTGAGTTGTTCCACTGCATCGGGAAGCGCGAATTGCATTCCTGAAAGTCCTTCGACGAAGTATCCCCTCCGAATCTCACCCCGCATCTCCATTGCCTGCAGTTGTCGTGCAAGCAAAGGCCATGAAATGATGTTCTCCCGTTTGCAGAATTCACGGGCGAGTACTCCATACCGTTCCAACAGAACACGCGCGAGATGAGCATGGCGCTCTTCAGGTGTGAGCGGTTCACCCATAATTGCCGGAGTGCGCACAAGGTACCAGCGCCCGCGCCAGCCGGGAATTTGTTTAATGGAGCGCCTCGCTCTTTGCATCATACGGCTTCTTCCGGGATTGCGCCACGGGTTAGTGATAGTGACAGGTACTGCGCGCTCACCGTCCGGCGTATTACCGGTGGATCGGATATGCAGAATCTCCTCCCAAATATCATTGCTCATCAGTCCGTTCCACACCAAATTGGCAAGACCATTGTTCATGGCTTCGAGCGATAGCCCCGTCCCGGTTCTGATATCTCCAAAGAATGACGCGCCGTTTTTGCCTACGTATGTCATGATCTTTTCGGAAGCTGACGTTTGC
Organism: uncultured Chitinophagales bacterium; assembly: GCA_964550275.1. Taxonomy (GTDB): domain Bacteria; phylum Bacteroidota; class Ignavibacteria; order UBA10030; family UBA6906; genus CAZJYO01. The sequence continues at coordinate 1,059 of CAZJYO010000074.1, read as the reverse complement.
GGGGGATTACTCTCTTCGATAAAGATATTCCCATGTCCTGGAATTATCGGTTGAATCCTTCCGGCTCCAGATCCCATCCAAACAAACCCGCCGGAGGCGGTGACCTGTGAAAGCATTGAAGGGTCGTATCCGGTAACTCTGCGAGAGAGAATTTCGCGTTCCCAAAGTTCCACGGGGAGTGCCTGCCCCTGAAATTGTTCGAGACAATCGGCTACGCCCGGGGATCCGTTAAATTGCGTTCCGGGAACCAGCCCTTGCCAGTGGCACAGAAAATTCGCAAATGCGTCTATCGGGGCAGGTTTGATTTCCCTTCTGAGAATATGGATTGTCGTTTTGTGAATCTGCTCAAGCGAGGGGCGATAGCACCATTGATTTTCCGCCTTGTCAAGCTGCTGAAATTGCCCGGAAACAACGGTGCCCCCGGTTACCATCGATTTCAACAGACTGGTCGTGCGATCCGGGGTGAAGCCAAACTTGCGTGAAATTTGTGAAGCCGAAACGGGGCCGTGGTTCCGCAAGTAGCGGCGAAGCACAAGCGAGGCATTGTCATCCTGCCCCAGTCCGTGATACAGCGATTCATCTTCACCGGCGATCCAGCGGTTGTCACCACCTATGCGAATATTGCGTGCCCTGCCGTCTTCAGCCAGCGCTTTGATCATCGCGGTTGATCCATTCTGCGTTCGTGCGGTAATTTCCTCGTCAGAAAGGTCGCCGAGGTGAACAAGAAACTCAAGGAGCTCTTCAGCAGAGCGCGCCTTGTAGCCGTCGGCTGTCCGTTGGAGTTGCGATTCAACCGAGGCAATGGCGTCAGGGCGAAGCAGGGATGTTAACGTGGCAACATCAACAACTTCAGAGAGAAGCTCGCGGTTCACGGAGAGAAACTGCGACTGTCGCTCCATCTTCGGTTGGTCCCATTCGTACATGTACACGCCGATGAAATCGAACAGCAAACCTGCGGCAAACGGGGACGGCGTTTCCGTGTGAATGGTGCGAACGGTGATTGCTCCTTGTTCCACAGCGCGGATGATTTCTCGAAAATGATCGAAGTCGAGAATATCG
>CAZJYO010000073.1:0-10564 GCA_964550275.1 uncultured Chitinophagales bacterium | reverse complement strand
AAGCGGATCGATACAGCGGTAGATCATCGGGTTGAGCGTGATAGAAACGATTGCCGCCGCGACAATGGTGTTCATGGCTTCAATGGGTAGTGCGCCGAGCTGAATTCCCAGCAATGCGAGCATGAAGGAAAACTCGCCGATCTGTGCAAGCGCCGCCGCTACGGCAATGCTGACCTTCACGTGGTAACCCAAAACCCTTACGATCAGGAAAGCGGCAAGAGGCTTACCGACCAGGATAATAGCGAGTGTTCCGGCAACCTGCCATGGGGCCACGAGCAAGTGAGCAGGGTCAAACAACATGCCGGCCGAAACAAAGAAGAGAACGGCGAATGCGTCCCGCATGGGGAGTGCTTCCGTCGCCGCGCGCAAACTGAAGTCCGATCTTCCTACAACCATGCCGGCAAGGAACGCGCCGAGAGCCATCGATACGCCGAACACTTTTGCCGAACCCACAGCGATACCGAGCGCAACAACCAGCACCGTAAGCGTAAAGAGTTCACGCGAACGTGTATCGGCGATGTGCTTCAGAAGCCAGGGAATGACTCTTCCGCCGATGAGAAATGTCAGTGTCCCCAACGCAAGGATCTTCAGAAGAGAAATGCCAAGGGCGAATGGGAGGGAAGCGAAAACATTGTGTCCATCGGCAACCAACGTCGGAAGCAACACAAGCACAACGACGGCAAACAAATCCTCTACCACGAGCCAACCAACGGCGATGTGTCCGGTTGGCGTATGCAGATCGCGGTTGTCGGAAAGGACGCGGACAAGAACGACAGTGCTTGCGACAGAAATCGCAAGGCCGAAGACAATTCCTGCTTGCAGATCCCACCCGAATGAAAGAGCGAGATAAACCCCGAGTACCGTTGCCGCCAGACTTTGCACCACTGCGCCGGGTATGGCCACGCGTCGAACCGCGAGCAACTCCTTGATGTGGAAATGCAATCCGACGCCGAACATTAGTAAAATCACACCAATTTCAGCAAGTTGGTCGGCTAATTGCCGGTTGCCCACAAACCCGGGCGTATGTGGTCCGACGACGATTCCAGCGAGCAGATACCCAACGATGGGAGAGAATCCCAATCGATGCGTGATATAGCCCAGCGTCAGCGCGGCGGCAAGTCCCGCGGTCAGGGTTAGTATGAGATCAATGTTGTGCATAAATCAATTCACGATGCAGAAATGTAACGATTGAAACGAAGGATTGCCAGAGGAACGGGGAGAAAATGGAGGATGAGCGTGAACCCTGACTTTGAAGCCGGGTTGAAAACGGAGAAGTGAGAATGAAGGTTGATTTCAACCCCTGACCTCCGGCCAGAGTTTGTGGCGCTAAACATCCCGGTCCACGAGCTGTCGCTCGTGAACCTTTCCTTGAAGCGCATGTGATTCGGTGGAACATCCCGAATCGTCGCGGAGAGAAAGAAGGTGCTGTCGTAAAAACAGAGTACGGGAACTACCAGAAGTAATAACGCCAATCAAGAGAAGCGCGGATCCCGAATGACCAAATCACACCGTTGTTCGGCGGAGTGACGTTGGGAAGGTTCACAACTTGTACATTCGTCGGGATGTCAAGTCCGGCATAAAATTGAATGTGAACGGCGCTACTCTGGTCTCTTGAAAATGTATGAAGATTCCGGTAATCCAACACGGGGAAGGTCAACCGGACAGAGTGGATGTCCAGGAGTAACAATTCTCCTGTGTCGTTGTAGGCAAAGGAACGTTGGTTGCTCTTGCTGAGGTTAGAAAAATGGACTCCAATTTCGCGCCCCGCAATGAGTTGGAATCGTCCGAAGGACGTCGCTATCCCGGACTGCCACCCCAAGAGACTGCCATTCACTGCTACGACTGCCATACGGGTCAGTGTGGCAGGGGATACAAAAAAAAGGACCGGTCCGGCCAGCAAAAGGTCAAAGGGGACTGCATAGAAGGGCATCCGTAGTCGGGCAAGAATGGTTGATTGTGCTGGGATGGCAGACGAGATCGCGCCGAGTTCGCTCAGCTCCTCAACGGGAAGGAACGTCAGGGTTGATGCGGACTGTCTAGCGATGCCGGCATCAAGAAAAACCAGCCCGTCGCCTGATTCGTTGAGGACGCCCTCAAGCCCGACGCCGAGTCGCAGTGCGAGTTCGATGCCGCCGATAAACCCCATGCCTTCCTGGTTGTGGATGAATCCGCCGTGATGAAAGTTTGCATCGAAGGCGGAGGCGAGTCCGAGAAATGGTCCGAGTTCGGCATTGAAGCGCGGTAGTTCCCCGCGACTACTGGCGAGGCCCGGCATAGGCGTCTCTTCGATAGTGTGTGTCGCGACCGTGGCGAACGCGTCGTGCAAATCATTCGCAGGGACGAAATCAATTTTGCATACGTCCAAGGTGTCGTACACGGCAGATTGTGTGATCGCCGGGGACAATGTTCCGGCGACGACATCCAGTAGCTGCTCGAAGCTTTCACGCACTGCCAGCGCCGCACGCTTCGCCTCAGGTTCCATCATCCACGCATCACCGAGCAATACAAACGATTCCCCGCGCCACGAACGCACTTCAAGGCCAAGTTCATTGTACTTGTCATGCGTTCCCTTGCGTTGAGACGCGCTACCCCACGATCCGGCGACATGCCCCGACGAAAACGCGTCCTGAAGAAAATGTACAGCGAATGCCTCGTCTGCCAGCATGGAACGGATGAGTGCCGACCGTTCTTTGTCGGTGAATTCCCCGTTTCTTAGTTGCTTTGCTTTTGCGAGTGCTGATCGGTGTGACCAAGTGTAAATAGCGATGCCGTTGATGTCGGCCCCCTCGTTCAAGCAATTCAGAACGTACGTCGATAATGTCTCATCGGGGGTGCCTCTTGGCAAGAGGAAATGTGCATTGTTTGATCCTGCCCGCGATGCCATCAAAACATCCGCATCGAGGAGGGAAAAGTCCGATGTCCGGAGCGCATTCATCCGGTCGTGGCGGTTCTCACCGGCCTCGTCTAGTTCACGTCCCAACCGCGCGCCGATCCGGTTCACGTCGAGAATCCAATCCTCGTGCAGGACAGTGTTGAGCAATTCTGGGCTTGAGCACGAGTGATCGCCCGCAATCGCAGGCCAGGCGCCAAAGTCAACCAGGTTCGATTCTTCGTTGATCGATGTGTCTGCCGGCAGAGAGCTCAGACGTGATTCATAGTCCTTGCGTGCATCCAGCCACAGGGTGTTTAGCACGGACGATCGTTCCGCATTCAGCTCCCGTATGCTGATCAGAGTAATTCGCCGGTGCTCGGGGTATACGTACGCAATCGAGGGTTGGGCCAGCAACACCACTAGTAAAACAACCTCTGTGAAGTTAACCACAGCATCCCGATTCGGCAAAATCATTGGATTCGTGCGGAGGGCTATTGTGTGGAAAACGCCAAGGAAGACTGTAAGCGAAGCATACTCTCCTCGTCAATGCGAACAAACCCCATACGTGGCCTGTCGAAATCAAGGATTATCAGCAGCACGACGCCGATGAGAAATGCTATGATGAAGGTTGAGCCGTGTCGTCTGTGGCCCGTCAGGCCGTTCATGTAGCTGACGAAGCCGATCGCGCCCATGGCAACGATGAGTAGTAAATGCAATACCGGTTCCGGAACGTGGTTATCCAATGCCGCGTAGCGCAACCACTTGATATTCCCCATGTCGTTGAGCGATTGAATAAAGAGTGAAGTTTGGGGTCCGACCGGGCCCTCGTTGACAATTGACCGTGTGGTTCTCCAGAGTTGTTCATAAGCCTCGGACGCTTTCTCGTTGGCAGAGCGTGCTTGAGCAATGTCATCCTCTGATGCAATGTATTGGATGCGTGCATCCACATATGCTTTGATGAACTGACTGACCTCGTTGCGCCATTTGTCCGGAAGAAGCTGTGTCCTCAGCCATGTTGTACCGATTGCATTGACTTCGCTCTGCAACACTGCTTTGCGCGCTTCAAGCCGGGAGGAGGCCATCGCGAAACTGAAACCGAGAAGGAGTGCGAGGAGGCCGAACAGAGCGGTCACCAGCACGCGAATGTGTTCGCGGTTTCCCTCGTTATTTCGCCCGGTGTGCTTCAATCCGAAGCGGAATCCGGTTTCCATGGCAAGAAGGAAAAGGGTAATGGAAGCCAAGAAAAGAATAAACTCGTGCGTGTCAGCAAGCATTGTAATGACGGTTGTGTATTCGGTGAAAGACGTTTGGGGTGGATAGTGAGGCGAATGTGTTGGAAAACTGCGAAGATGGGTTGTGAAAGTCAAGGGTCAGTTGTTGTCCTTGTCGAGTGACCTCGGGAGGCATTGTCTTGTCAATTCTGGAAACTTCTCCTTCGCCGATTCTCAGGATTGAGAGACATGAATATGGAGGGGGCAGGACTGGTTCTTTTTCCAGTCGTTTTTGGCCGTTTCGTCTGGCACATTAATTGACCTCTTGCCCAAGGAGCAATCATGGCAAACGTCCGCGGTACAATCGAAGTCAATGTCGAGACCTGCAAGGGTTGTGAGTTATGCATTGATGCATGTCCTCAGGAAAGCATGGCCCTCTCGAAGGAGATCAATAAGCAGGGTTATCACTACGCGGTGTTGATTAAGGACAACTGTACCGGATGCATCAACTGTGCGCTCGTATGTCCGGACGCAGTGATCACAGTGTACAGGACGCGCAAGCCCTCGAGGAAAATGGAACCGGTTGCAGTCATAAGCCAGATCAGGAGAGATATCGAAGTGACAATCAGCGATGTTGCTGAAGGGGAAATCGATCGTGAATGACGTTCGTCTGATGAAGGGCAATGAAGCATTAGCTGAGGCATCCATCCGCGCGGGATGCAACGCGTATTTTGGATATCCCATTACCCCGCAGTCGGAAATCCTTGAATACCTCACTGCGGTCGGAAGGAAACGCGGGATGGTGGTAATGCAAGTCGAAAGCGAACTCGCGGCGATCAATATGGTTTTCGGCGCCGCCGGGGCAGGCACCCGTGCGATGACATCGTCATCGAGTCCCGGCATCAGCCTGATGCAGGAGGGGATCTCTTATATTGCATGTGCCGGACTTCCTTGTCTCATCGTCAACGTCAACCGGGGTGGACCCGGGCTTGGTACCATCCAACCTTCCCAGGGAGACTATTTCCAGGCAACCAAAGGAGGCGGCCACGGAGATTATCACATGCTTGTCCTCGCACCTGCAAGTGCTCAGGAGATGGCGGATTTTGTATTTGACGGGTTTGATCTCGCCGACAAGTACAGGACCCCCGTAATGATTCTCGCCGATGGTGCGTTGGGTCAAATGATGGAGAAAGTGATCTTCCGGGATTATGACTTCGGAGATCGCGTGCCCGCGAAGCCGTGGGCTACAACAGGAAAACCCCCGTCGAGAGAAAGGAACATCATCACTTCACTTCATATCCAGCCGGAAAAGATGGAGGAAGTCAATCTCGCTTTGCAGGAGAAATACCGTCGGATGGAAGAAGAGGACGTCCGGTATGAACTTCTGTTCGAAGAAGGAGCGGAGATTCTTGTTGTTGCGTATGGTCTCGCGTCTCGCGTGTCCCGAAAAGCCGTTGAGATGGCGAGGAGCAGGGGGATCAAGGTCGGACTCCTGAGGCCGATTACACTCTACCCGTTTCCATACAGAAAATTGCGCGAGCTTGGCAGGCAATTGAAGTCGGTTCTCGTGGTCGAACTGAATGCGGGCCAGATGGTGGAGGATGTCCGGCTTGGCTTTGAGGGAACTGTGCCGGTTTACTTCCATGGCCGGATGGGTGGAATCATTCCTTCTCCGGATGAGGTCTTCCAGCGAATTCTGGATCTCGCAGAAGAACAGTACGAAACGAAGGATGCCTTCTATGCCTGAACCAACTTTGACGGTGGACGGACTCGAATGTGTCTGGGCAAGACCCCAAACTCTGACAATGACACGTATGCACTACTGCCCCGGGTGCGGACACGGAGTCGTGCACAAGATTCTGATGGAAGTTGTGCAGGAGCTCGGTGTCCAGAGCGAAACGATTGGCGTTGCTCCTGTGGGGTGCGCAGTGTTTGCGTATAATTACATGGATGTTGACATGCAGGAAGCCGCGCACGGCCGTGCCGCCGCAGTTGCCACAGGCATTAAACGCGTTCTTCCGGAAAAATATGTGTTCTCGTACCAGGGGGATGGCGACCTTGCCGCAATCGGAACAAGTGAAACAATTCACGCCGCGAGCCGCGGAGAAAACATCCTCGTCCTTTTTATCAACAACGGGATTTACGGCATGACCGGGGGCCAGATGGCTCCGACGACGCTGCTCGAAATGAAGACGAGCACCACGCCAGAGGGAAGGGATGTGGGAACACAGGGTTTTCCCTTCAAAATCACCGAACTGATCGCCATGCTTCCCGGGGCCCACTACGTTACACGACAGGCGGTACACTCGCCCGCGGCAGTGCGCATGCTGAAGAAAGCCGTGATGAAGGCGTTCCAGTACCAGAAAGATAAAAAGGGCTATTGCCTGATCGAAGTGGTGTCGAACTGTCCGTCGGGATGGAAAATGTCACCGCTCGAGGCGAACACGTGGATGGAGGCAAACATGTTTCCGTCGTATCCACCCGGCGATCTGAAAGTTGACGGCAAACTCGTGGACCGGCGGCCAACAGAACCCCGGGCAGGATTGAGTCCTTCACGCGCGAACATGTCTTCTGGAACACAAACCAACCAACACTCGACAAACAACACCTTGCTATCATGACACACGAACTTCTCTTTGCAGGATTTGGCGGACAGGGAGTTCTTTCGATGGGGATGACCCTCGCCTACGCGGGTATGTTGGAGAACAAGGAGGTATCGTGGATGCCTTCCTATGGTCCCGAAATGCGCGGCGGGACTGCCAATTGTATCGTGATTGTTTCTGACTCGCCGATCAGTTCACCTATCATCGCAAGGTTTGACGTCGTCATTGCACTCAATCAGCCCTCGCTCGACAAATTTGAAAGAGCGGTGAAACCGGGGGGAATACTGCTGTACGATAGCGGGGCCATCATCATTCCGCCGTCACGGACGGATATTACTGTTGTCCCCGTTCCCGCTGACGACGAGGCACTGAAACTGGGGAATACAAAGGTACGCAACATGGTGATGCTGGGCGCATTCTTGAGCGTATGCGAAGTCGTGAGCCGCTCATCCATCGTGAAGGCCTTGGCCGGCGTGTTGCCGGAGCGATATCACCATTTGATCGAAACGAACCGTTTGGCACTTGAACGTGGCGACGCGATTGTTGTGGACGCGGTTACACCGCTGGTCTAACGGAGGCTCTGATGAAACACATCCAATGTGCGCACACCTGCAGAGGACTTTGCACAGCGCTGGAGTTTGCAACGAAAAAGGAGAAGGAATCCATTCTCGAGTACGGTATGTTGCTTGAAGAATGTACGTACCCCGATGTGAAGGCAATCCTGAACGAACTCATCCTGCGACGGCAGAAATCGATCCAGCTTCTTGAAGAAACCAACATACTCTTGAAGAAGCGGTTTGAAGTTCTTGATCAGATTCAGGAAGGGTTTGAAACATACAAAGGTCCCGGAACGAATCGGCGGACTTCGTCGTTGTAACTTCGCGATAAGGGTACTTTGCCCTTCACTGATTCGGAGAACGTCCCTACCGTGTGGTGACTACCGCAAAAGCATCAAGCTCTTCGTTTCAGAAAAGTTCCCTGCTTCCAACCTGTAGTAATACACACCGCTTGGCAGGCCCGATGCATCAAATTCCGCGCTGTATGTTCCCGGCATAAGCCGCTCATGCACCAGCGTTGCGATTTCTTTTCCGAGAAGATCAAAGATTCGTAGGGACGTATGCCCGCCTGCCGGCGAGGCAGGGCTATACGTCCCGATTGTGAATCCAATTATTGTCTTTGGATTAAACGGATTCGGATAATTCTGCGAAAGAGAAAACCCCACAGGAATTTCCGATGATGTCATACGTACATCAGTAATCTGGGAAAGAGGCCTGCGCCAGAGTCCGAGAAGAAACGTCCCGGCGAAAACATCCTTTGCGCCGCCGCTGCCTGGCACGCACAAAACTGACTGCACCGATGGATTGATGAGCCCGAAGAAGCTCGGGAAACCGGTGTTGATGGCCGTCCAGTTGTCGCCCCTGTTGGTGGAGATATACATTCCGCTCACCATGCCGGCGATCAAGTCGCTTCCGACCGTGATAAGCGAATACATTGAAGTTGTTGTCATCCCTGTGTTTGCCGCGTTCCAGTTTACGCCGTTGTCTGTCGAACGGAACACGCCGTTTTGGGTTCCGACAAATAGATCAGTGCCCAGTTGCGTAATCGCAACGATACTATTACTTGTAATGCCTGAACCGGTTGGCGTCCAGGAAATGCCGTCGTTGGTGGAAACATAGATGCCGTTGCCTGCCGCGTACACATTGGAACCGAATGTCGCCATGGCTCTTATCCCCGGAATGGTAATACCGCTGCTTCTTTGGGTCCAGTTAAGCCCGCCGTTCGGTGAAAAGTACACACCGTTGCTTGTTCCTGCAAAAATGTTTGTGTCTCTGGTGGTAAACGCGCTCACGGTGACGATAAAAGGAAGGCCTGAACTCATGGAACTCCATGAGGCGCCGTTATTGGTTGTGCCGTACACCCCGAACCCCGCTCCAGCGAAGATGGTATTATTCAGGATTCCGAAAGAATGCACACTTGCATTGGTCATACCATCGTTTACGGAGAACCAGTCGTTGCCGCTGTTCGTGGAGCGAAAGACGCCAGTCTCATTTGTGCCTGCGTACAGATCGTAGCCGCCATTTCCATTGGGACGAGAAATAAGGGCCTTGATGTTTCCTGCCGAGATGCCCGCGTCCGACTTTGCCCATGATGCTCCTGCATTTGTGGAAACATACAACGTCGCAACGTATGTGGCGCTACCGGCGAACAGCGTTGAACCGTTTGCCGCAAGTGCGACAACAGTACTGCCGTTGATGCCGGTGCTGGAGGAATTCCATGTTGCGCCGTTATCCGTCGAGACTGAAAGATCTATGCCGCTTGCGTAGATGTTGGGCGCGTTCACCAGAAAGGATGTTGCCAGGGCGTCGTCAACATTGTCCCAATCTCCTCCGCCGTCCAGCGTGCGGAAAATTCCGCCGAATGTTCCTGCGATAAGAGCCAAACCGCTTGAAGTAAGGCCGCGCACGTTGAGATCTGTGAGCCCCGTGTTCGCGGGCAGCCAGTTTGCGCCGTTGTTTGTGGAGCGAAACACGCCGCCGCCTTGCGTGCCTGCAAACATATTGCCGCCGATTGCAGCGAATGAACTTACCGTCGTGTTTGTTAGCCCGGTGTTCACCGGACTCCACGAAATGCCGTCATTCGTAGTGCGAAATGCGCCGCCCAATGTTCCTGCGTAAATATCTGTTCCGTTGATGAACAACGCGTTCACGGCTGTGTTCGTGAGTCCCACATTTCTTTCGATCCACGTCGCGCCGTTGTCCGTCGTGATGTACACGCCCGAGGTGGTTCCCGCAAACGTGCTGGTACCTCTGACCGCGAAAGCATTTGTTGCGGCGTATGAACCGAAGAACGTCAGCCCATTGCTCACCGATGTCCAGCTCGCACCATTGTTTGTCGAGCGGAAGATTCCTCCGCCAAGTGTTCCCACAAATATTGCCGGGCCGCCGACTGCGTTAGGGTTCACGCCGATGGCGCTGACGAACCCACCATACGGGCCGTTGGCGGGGGACCATTGGGAGAGTGTAAATGTTGAATGAAAGAGGAACAGGCTAAGAACAAAACAAACGTGTTTCATGGAGTGCTTTCGGAGTTAAAGTGGATGGTGGAGAAACAACTAGTGCCGCATGAACTCAGAGATATTTCTTTGTGGCGTCACTTGGTCGTCTCCGCACCCATCTGAAGACCGAGTTTCTCATATTCAATATCGTTGGGCTCCCACAGTTCTATTTTGTTGCCTTCGATATCCATGATGTGAACAAACTTCCCGTAATCAAATGTTTGGATGGTGTCTGTTACCGTCACGCCTTCTTTTTTCAATTCTTCAACGAGCGCTGTTAAGTCCGCAACCCGGAAGTTGATCATAAACTCCTTGGTTGAGGGAAGAAAATATTTGGTCGTTTCCTTAAACGGACTCCATTGCGAAAACCCCTTCTTAGTGGAGTCGGCGCCTTGATACCATTCAAAAACAGAACCGTATTGATTGGTGTTCAAACCCAAATGCGTTTGATACCACTCTCTAACTGCCTTCGGGTCTTTGCACTTGAAGAAAATACCCCCAATGCTAGTGACCCGTTTCAGTTTTGCCGTGTCGTCAGATTGTTTAGCAAAGATTGTGTCAAATGCCAAACCAAACCCGAACGACGTTGCAAGTGCCAGAACGATGAGAATTGTCTTTTTCATTTGTCTGAATGTTTGTGTTGTGATCTGTTTGATGTCGCAGTTGCTTTGAGGACTCTTTCCATCGCAGGAAAGCAAGGGTAGGTACAACGACGAAAAGCTTGCCGAAAAAGTGTGAAGATGGGGTTTGAAAGTCAAGTGGGGTAGGTTGAGGTTGTCCAATAAGTAAGTCACAATTGAAAAAAGGGCTCGCGATTTCACGG
>CAZJYO010000072.1:0-10672 GCA_964550275.1 uncultured Chitinophagales bacterium | reverse complement strand
CACGGCTCCAAAGGCCGCTGTCCTGCCATTAGACGACCCGACAATACTGTGCGGGGTTTTCCGGTCAGGTTCCGCGTACTCTTAAAACTTCAGACCGCCTTCGCGGGCCGCATCTGCGAGCGCCTTGACCGCACCGTGATACAAGTAACCGTTCCTATCGAACACGACTTGCGTGATCTTTTTTTCCACCGCCATTTTTGCGGCAAGTTCGCCCACGCGCTTGCTGATTGCAAGGTGTCCTTTCAATTCGCGAAAAGCACCCTTGTGGTCTTTCGACAGCGAGGAGACGGAGACAACCGTCTTCCCGGTGCTGTCGTCAACGATTTGGGCATACATGTGCCTGCCGCTTCTGTACACGGTAAGACGCGGACGTTCGCTTGTACCTTTGACGCGCATCCTGATGTGATTCTTCAGGCGCTTGCGATTTTCAAGATTGTGTTTGACGATCATTGGAACATTACCTTATCTGAAATAGCTTGACGCTGATTACTTCGCGCCGCTTGCTGCAGCGGCCTTGCCGGCTTTACGACGGATGTATTCGCCTTCGTACTTGATACCCTTGCCTTTGTACGGTTCGGGCGGGCGGAAAGAACGTATCTTCGCGGCAACCTGCCCGACCAACTGCTTGTCGATCCCGCTGACGGTGATATTCGTCTGCGTCGGGGCTTCAATCTTGATACCCTCCGGCGGAGCAAAAAGAATCGGGTGGGAAAATCCGAGAAGAAGCTGGAGCTTTTTTCCCTTGAGTTCCGCGCGGTATCCAACACCCACGAGTTCAAGCTTTTTCGTGTAACCGACGGTGACTCCCTTTACCATGTTCTGCAACAAGGCTCTCCAAAGTCCGTGCAACGCACGGTGTTCCTTCCGGTCAGACGATTCTCCTTGAAATCAACGGAGATTTCCGGATGCAACGTCGCCGTCAATTCCCCCTTCGGACCGGCAACCTTGACCTGCCTGCCGTCCTTCTGGAACTTCACGCCAGATATCACTTCAACGGGTTTTCTACCTACTCGTGACACGAGCAACCTCCTGACTGCAAATTCTTTATCACCAGATTTCACACAGCAATTCACCACCAACGTTGGCCTGACGGGCCTGCTTATCCGTCATGAGCCCGCGCGATGTGGACAACACAGCAATCCCCATTCCTCCAAGAACACGCGGAATGGACTCTGCATCAACATACTTTCGTAGACCGGGCCTGCTCACGCGCTTCATGCCATCGATCACCGATTGACCATCACTGTACCTAAGCTGAATACGAAGAGTACCCTGGGGACTGTCCTTCAGCTCGGTATAACCGGCGATGTACTTATTGTCCAGCAAGAGCTTTGACAAATCTCTCTTGAGGTTCGATGCCGGAACATCAACGCGCTTGTGCTTTGCCTGGATGGCATTACGCAATCGTGTAAGAAAATCGGCAACGGGGTCTGTCATGGTCATAGTGTGGTCTTTCTTCCTGCTTACAAAATCACTGTTCGAACAATCACCAACTGGCTTTTGTCACGCCGGGGATTTTCCCCTCGAGCGCCAATTCCCGGAAGGCAATGCGCGACATGCCGAATTTGCGCATGTACGCTCTGGGTCTTCCGGAGAGCGAACACCGGTTGTGCAGCCGTGTGGGGTTCGCATTCCGCGGAAGCTTTTGCAACGCGGCGTAATCTCCCTGTGCCTTCAGTTGCTTCCTGAGTGCATCATACTTGGCAACCATGCGCTGACGCTTGGCTTGTCTGGCAATCGAACATTTTTTTGCCATTAGGATTGAGCTCCTGACATTGGTGCTTTTTGTGTTTCGAGAACTTCCTGGCGCTTGACGAAAGGCATGCCGAACGCCTTGAGTAATTCATATGCTTCAGAATCGCTCTTGGCCGTCGTGACGAAGGTAATATCCATGCCTGTCATGCGCGTAATCTTGTCGATATCAATCTCGGGAAAAATCGTGTGTTCCTTGACGCCGATGGTATAGTTTCCGCGTCCATCGAAGGATTTGTCAGACAGCCCGCGGAAGTCACGGATACGGGGCACAGCGATCGAAATGAAGCGATCAAGGAATTCAAACATGTTTGCCTTCCGGAGCGTCACTCTGCAACCGATAGGCATTTTTTCCCGAAGCTTAAAATTGGAAATTGATTTCTTCGCGCGGGTGATCACCACTTTCTGCCCGACAATGGCTTCAAGTTCCCGGACGGCCCCTTCCACAAGCTTTGCATCCTGTGTTGCCTGGCCGACGCCGATATTGACACAAATCTTTTCGAGTCGTGGAACCTGCATGACATTCCGGTACTTGAACCGTTTCATCAACACAGGGATCACATCTTTCTTATACGTCTCGGCTAGACGCGCAGGAATGCGCGGTTCGGTAGACTTTGATTTTGCCGGCTTATCGGCGGCCTGACCTGCGGCGGGCTTTCCGCCCTTGTCTCCGCCCGTCTTTTCTTTTTTTGGCTTCTGTTCGCTCATCTCGTCATCACACTGTTAATCGTTAAAACATTTCTCCGCTGGATTTGGCAACTCTCATGCGGCGTTTTTTCCCTGAGACTTCATCCTTGACAATTTTCAAGCCGACACGAGTCCTCTCGTTCGTTTTGGGATCCATCAGCATCACGTTGGAAACGTGGATGGATGACTCCTTCTGCACGACACCGCCCTGCGGGTTGCGCTGGTTCGGACGTGAATGGCGCTTGATAATATTGACGCCTTCCACAATAACGCGTTGACGTTCGGGAAATACCTTCAACACCTTGCCGGATTTTCCCCGGGCGTTACCGGAGACAACCGTCACCACATCATTCTTGCGAATCTTCATTGTTAGAGTACTTCCGGTGCAAGTGAAACGATTTTCATGTATTGTTTTTCACGGAGTTCACGGGCAACGGGTCCGAAAATGCGGCTCCCTCTCGGTTCTCCCTGATCATTGATCAGCACGGCAGCGTTTTCATCAAAGCGAATATAGGAACCATCCCGGCGACGGTATTCTTTTTTTGTCCGCACAATCACCGCCTTCGCCACGTCCCCCTTTTTCACTCCTGCACCGGGAATAGCCGCTTTTACTGAAACGACGATAAGGTCGCCAAGGCCCGCGTAACGTCGATCCGAGCCGCCAAGGACGCGGATGCATCGCACTTTCTTTGCGCCGGAGTTATCGGCGACAACAAGATTGGTTTCTTCCTGAATCATACCTGCCTCATGTACCTTCGGTCAAAATGCTTACTTGGCGCGCTCAACAACTTCCACAAGTCTCCACCGCTTTAATTTGCTCATCGGGCGAGTTTCCATCACCCTCACAATATCGCCCATGCCCGCTTCGCGCTTCTCATCATGCACCATGAGCGTGGTGGTCCTTTTGAAATACTTCTTGTAGATCGGGTGCGGAACACGGCGTTCGATGCTGATGACAATGCTCTTATCCATCTTGTTGCTGACGACTTTGCCAACGCGGACCTTTCTCCGCGGGCGTGTTTCGGTTGCCTGTTCCGTTGTGTTCATACAAATGTACCCTTACGATCCTTTTCGTGTGGCGTTCAGTTCCTGCATACGCAACGCTGTTTTCATGCGGGCTATATCCCGCCGCACCGTGCGTACCTTGATCGGACTCTCCAGCTGACTTGTTGCAAGCTGAAACCTCAAGTGCGCGAGGTTCTGCTCCTCATCTGCAATGCGCTTCTTGAGTTCGTCCGTATTCAATTTTTTGATTTCATCTGATTTCATCGTCGTACCCGCGTGATTACTCAGCTTCCGTGGCCGCGACATAATCCGGCCGGACACTGACTTTGGTTTTGATCGGAAGCTTGTGAGAAGCAAGACCCAGCGCCTCGACAGCAACCGCTTTTGTGGTTCCACCAACTTCAAATAAAATGCGGCCCGGCTTTACAACAGCGACCCAATACTCCGGCGCACCCTTCCCTTTTCCCATGCGCGTTTCCGCCGGCTTCTTCGTAACCGGCTTATCGGGGAAAATTCTGATCCACACTTTTCCTTCGCGTTTCATCATACGCGTGAGGGCAACGCGGGCGGCTTCAATCTGCCGCTGGGTAATCCAGCCCGGTTCGAGCGCCTTTAATCCGAAATCCCCGAACGCAACATGGGAACCGCGCGTGGCCTTGCCGCGCATACGACCACGCTGGGCTTTTCTGTACTTCACTCTTTTTGGCATCAACATGAACGTCTTGCTCCTGGATTACTGGCCGCGCCGGGCAGGTGCACTTTGAGATTGGGGGGCACCGAGAACCTCGCCCTTGCAAATCCAAACCTTGACCCCGATGGCGCCATACACGGTGCGCGCTGTTGCTGTTGCGTAATCAATATCGGCGCGCAATGTATGCAGCGGAATACGGCCCTCTTTATACTGTTCGCGACGCGCCATTTCCGATCCCCCAAGACGGCCCGAAGCCATCACGCGAACACCTTCAGCACCCATACGCATTGCGGCGGTAATGCCGTTTTTTAATGCCCGACGGAATGCAATTCTTCCCTCCAACTGTTGGGCGATATTCTCGGCCACAAGATACGCGTCCAATTCAGGGCGCTTGATTTCATTAATGAGAATCTTCACTTCCTTGTTGGTAATCTTGCGAAGTTCTTCTTCCAGCTGTGTAATTTCCTTGCCGCTCCGGCCGATGACAATTCCTGGCCTTGAAGTATTAATGGTGATGACAGCCCGCTTCGGCGTCCGTTCAATCTGAATCCGTGAGATGCCTGCCTTCTTCAACCGGTTGCGAACATAGTTTCGCACCGTCATGTCTTCCGTCAGTTTTCCCGAGAAAGACCGTTCGTCGAACCAGTTGGAATCCCATGACCGGATGATTCCCAGTCGCAATCCTATCGGGTGTGTCTTCTGTCCCAAATACTCCTCCTGATTGAAGAGCGGCTGTTACGCCGCCGCATCCTGTTTTTGTTTCTTCGACTTCGGTTCTGACTTCGAACCTTTTTCTTTCGGCTCTGTTTTCGCCGGTGCAGCTTTCCTTCCAGCGGCCTTTTTCTCCACCCTGGGCGTTACAACGATGGTCACATGATTGGAACGCTTGCGAATACGAAATGCACGTCCCATCGGAGCCGGACTGATACGTTTCATCACCATGCCGGCGTCCACGTAGGCCTCTTTCACAAGAATACCTTCGGGCTCAAGGCGGCCGGCATCATCCTTGTTCTGTAAATTTGAAACGGCTGAACGGAGAACCTTCTCCGCGACTTTTGACGCGTGCTTCGGTGAAAAATGAAGAATATGCAACGCTTCATCCACCGATTTACCGCGGATAAGATCGATCACCAATCGCATCTTGCGAGGGGACGTGCCGATGTAACGATTTATTGCTCGTGCTTCCATATACTTTCCTGTTGACGTCCGCCGATTACCCGGCTGAGGTCGTTTCCTCTTTCTTGATTCCCGGATGACCCTTGAAAATTCGTGTCGGAGAAAATTCCCCAAGTTTATGGCCAACCATTCCTTCGTGGACATACACCGGGATAAATTTGTTGCCGTTGTGGACCGCGAACGTGTGTCCCACAAATTCAGGTGTTATAGTTGACGCACGCGACCACGTCTTGATCACTTTCTTTTGGTTCGCCTTATTCAAGCCCTGAACCTGTTCCTGAAGGCGGTTACTGACAAACGGACCCTTTTTGAGTGAACGACTCATCCAGCTTTCCCTTTACTTTCTTCGCTTGACGATATACTTGTTGGAGGGATTCTTCTTCTTGCGAGTCTTGAGTCCCTTGGTGTGCCAGCCCCACGGCGAAACGGGATGCGGGTTTCCTTGCGGAGATTTTCCCTCGCCGCCGCCATGCGGATGGTCAACAGGATTCTGCACAACACCGCGTGATTGTGGACGAATGCCCAACCAGCGTGATCGGCCGGCTTTTCCGACACTGATATTTTCGTGTTCAGAGTTGCTCACGGTGCCGATTGTTGCGCGGCATTCCACGGGAACATTCCGCACTTCGCCGGAAGGAAGCTTCAACTGCGCAAACCGACCTTCCTTCGCCATCAACTGCACTGCCATACCTGCGCTACGCGCCAGCTGCGCGCCTTTACCGGAACGAAGTTCAATACAATGGACAAATGTGCCCGCTGGAATTCCCTCCAGCGGAAGGCAATTGCCATTCTTGATTTCCGCATCAGCCCCCGAACGCAATACGTTTCCGACCGTGATACCGTCCGGAGCAATAATATACCGGCGCTCACCATCGGAATACTGCAACAGGGCAATGCGCGCAGAACGGTTTGGATCGTATTCAATCGCGGCAACCCGCGCATCCATGCCATCTTTACGGCGCTTAAAATCAATGACGCGATAAAAACGCTTGTGGCCCCCGCCGCGATGACGCGAAGTAACGCGACCTGTATTGTTGCGTCCGCCCGTCTTACGAAGCGGCTCAATCAACGAGCGTTCCGGCGTCGTCTTCGTGATCTCATCGAACGATGCGATAGACATCCATCGCGTGCCCGGTGTTTTCGGTTTGAGTTTTCTCACTGGCATATTAATTCCGGATCCTGAATCAGATACGCACTAAACGTTCTGGAAGAATTCGATTTTCTCGCCTTCCTTCAGACGGACGATGGCTTTCTTCCAGGAGGAAGTCCGCCCCGCAAAACGTCCACGACGAGTCATCTGTGACTTTGTTTTTCCTTTGTAGTTCACCGTCCGCACGCCGACAACCGTGACGCTGAATTTCTTTTCCACAGCACGGGCGATATCAATCTTGTTAGCGGACTTCACCACCTCAAACGCGTAGTGTCCCTTCTCCTGCATCCCGGTCATCTTCTCTGTTACAATCGGACGTTTCAATATCTCAAGCATGGTTTCCTCGAAGGAGCCTAATTCTTAAACATATTGTGAATGACCTCGACTGCACTTTTTTGAATCAACAACATCTTGTTGTTCACGAGATCATACGTTGACGCCTTGTCCGCCTCAAGAACATCCACCGTCGGAATATTGCGACCGGAACGGACAACATTCGAATCACTCTTCGGCATCAGCAAGAGCGTCTTTGTAGCATCGAGTTGTAACGCTTTCAGGATGGTTGACAGCTCCTTTGTCTTGGGTGCGCCGAAAGTGAAATCCTCAATTACTCTGATCTGACTTTCTTTTGCCTTGAAGGAGAGTGCGGACTTTCTTGCAAGACGCTTGATTTTCGTTTGAAGTTTGTTGGTGTAGTCACGCGGTTCAGGTCCAAAAATAGAACCGCCACCCGTCATAACCGGGGACCGAGACGAGCCCTGCCGGGCGACGCCGGTGTGTTTCTGCTTGAAGGGCTTCTTGCCACCGCCGCGAACTTCTGCGCGCGTCTTGACATCAGACGTGCCCTGACGTTGGTTGTCCAGATAGACACGCACGGCACGATAGATTGCGTGTTCATTTGGTGTTATACCGAACACATCATCGGAGAGGGTGACTTTCTCACCGCTCTTCGTGCCGTCAGTTTTATAGACTTCTACCTGCATCTCATTCACCAACTATTGCTTGACGATCTTGTGAATTTCAACATATCCATTGACAGCACCGGGGATCGAGCCCTTCAATAACAAGAGATTGGAATCAGCGATAACCCCCACAACTTTGAGATTGCGAACCGTGACACGCTCACCACCCATGCGGCCGGCCATACGCATACCCTTAAACACGCGGGAGGGATGCGACGATGAACCGACAGAACCCGGTGCACGCTCGCGATCGCTCTGGCCGTGCGTTCTGAATCCTCCGCCAAAATGATGGCGCTTCACAACGCCCTGGAATCCGCGCCCCTTCGAAGTACCGATCACCGAAACGACGTCACCCTTGGTGAACACGGTTTCAACTTTGATCTGTTGTCCGGGCTGAACCTCCGAAACGCCGTTGCCGCGAAATTCGCGGACGAAGCGCACGGGCTTCATGTTCGCTTTTGCGAAGTGGCCCTTCGCCGGCTTGACAACCAAACGTTCCTTCTGCTCATCGAATCCGAGCTGGACAGCTTCGTATCCGTCTCGATCCATCGTTTTGATCTGCGAAACGAAACACGGACCCGCTTCGATTACCGTACAAGGAATTACCTGTCCCGTTTCGTCGAAGACGCTGGTCATGCCGACTTTTTTTCCAAGCAAACCTGTCATCATATCACGTCACTCACTTGAATTGCAATTTCGGGGAATCCCATCCGTTGAGTTTCATAACAATGAAACCCCCGGAAAGAAATTCCGGCAGAAGTCCAACGAGGTCAACATATCACCTCAACGGAAATGCCGCCTACCCGATTGTGTTCGGATTATACTTTGATTTCGACGTCAACTCCCGCGGGCAAATCCAGCTTCATCAGGGAGTCCACTGTCTTGTTCGTCGAGTTCAGAATATCGATCAGGCGCTTGTGCGCGCGCGTCTCGAATTGTTCCCTCGACTTTTTGTCTACATGAGGCGAACGAAGCACAGTATAGACCGTACGCTTCGTGGGTAACGGAATCGGGCCTGAGACCACAGCGCCTGTTGACTTTACAGTCTTGATGATCTTTTCCGCAGACTTGTCGATCAGGTTGTGATCGTACGACTTCAGTTTTATGCGAATTCTCTGCCCGGTCACGTTTCTACAAACTCCGTTAGTTCAGTTAAAAAAAGCTTTACTCGACAATCTTGGTAACAACACCCGCACCGACGGTATGTCCGCCTTCGCGAATTGCAAAGCGAAGACCTTCCTCCATTGCGATTTGCGCAATGAGTTCAACCGCCATGCCGTCCACGTTGTCACCCGGCATGATCATTTCTGTTCCGCCGGGAAGTGTTGCAACACCGGTCACGTCCGTTGTACGGAAATAGAACTGTGGACGATAGCCCGAGAAGAACGGTGTGTGGCGTCCGCCTTCTTCTTTTTTCAACACGTACACCTGTGCATTAAATTTCTTGTGCGGAGTAATGGACCCCGGCTTGGCAACAACCATGCCGCGCTCAAGATCCGTCTTTTCAACACCGCGAAGCAACAAGCCGGCATTGTCGCCTGCCTGGACCTCATCAAGCTCCTTGCGGAACATTTCTGCGCCGGTGATAACAGTTTTCTTGTGCGCACCGAGCCCGATGATTTCGACTTCATCGCCAACCTTCGCCTTGCCGCGTTCGACGCGTCCCGTTCCAACCGTACCGCGACCGGTAATAGAGAACACGTCTTCCACCGGCATCAGGAACGGCTTGTCGGTGTCACGCTGGGGAACCGGGACGTAGGAGTCCACGGCGTTCATCAACTCTTCAATGCACTTGAATGCCGGATCGTCCGGTTTGGCATCCGGTTTCAATGCTGCTTCCATTGCCTTCAACGCGCTGCCACGGACAATGGGAATGTCGTCGCCCGGAAATTCGTACTTCTTCAAAAGATCGCGAAGCTCCAACTCAACGAGGTCCAGCAATTCCGGATCGTCAACAGCATCAACCTTGTTCATAAACACCACGATACGGGGAACGCCAACCTGACGGGCAAGCAGAATATGCTCACGGGTCTGGGGCATCGGACCATCGGTCGCGGCAACAACAAGAATGGCGCCGTCCATCTGAGCAGCACCCGTGATCATGTTTTTCACGTAGTCAGCGTGGCCCGGGCAGTCAACGTGCGCGTAATGACGTTTGGCAGTTTGATACTCAACGTGCGCTGTCGCGATGGTAATACCGCGCTCGCGCTCTTCGGGCGCGTTGTCGATGCTGTCAAATGTGCGAACAGCCGACAGACCCTTCTTTGCCAGCACCATGGTAATGGCGGCTGTCAGGGTTGTTTTGCCATGGTCAACATGCCCGATTGTACCGATGTTGACGTGGGGTTTGTCGCGATTGAATTTCTCTTTTGCCATGTGTATCTCCTCTCAACTAGGGGAATGAATAATCTGTTTTCGGGGGCTACGCCGCTTCCTTGCCCTTGACCTTTTCAATAATCTGATCCGCTACACTTTTCGGCGTCTCATCGTAGTGTGATATTTCCATTGAATAAATTGCACGGCCCTGGGTCATCGAACGAAGGGTTGTCGAGTAACCAAACATTTCCGAAAGCGGAACGAGCGCCTTCACCACCTGAGCGTCTTTTCTCGGCGTCATACCCTGAACTTTTCCGCGACGGCTGTTCAAGTCGCCAATCACATCACCCATATACTCCTCGGGTGTCACCACTTCGACATTCATAATCGGTTCGAGCAAAACCGGATTGGCTTTGCGCGCGCCTTCCTTGAATGCCATTGAACCGGCAACCTTGAATGCCATTTCGGACGAGTCAACATCATGATACGAGCCCTCAAACAACTCGATCTTCACATCCTCGACCGGATAGCCGGCAAGAACACCGTTCTTCATTGCTTCAACGATACCCTGCTCGACCGGCTTGATGTATTCCTTCGGAATAGCTCCACCGACGATGGCATTCTCGAACTCAAATCCCTTACCTTTTTCATTCGGTTCAAGTCGAATCCAGACATGCCCGTACTGACCGCGACCGCCCGACTGGCGGACAAACTTGCCTTCGGCTTCAACCTTCTTGCGGATTGTTTCCTTGTACGCTACCTGTGGCTTGCCAATATTTGCTTCGACACGAAACTCGCGCTTCATGCGGTCGATGATAATTTCCAAGTGTAACTCGCCCATGCCGCTAAGAATCGTCTGTCCGGTTTCTTCATTCGTTGAAACACGCAACGTCGGATCTTCCTCGGCAAGCTTGCCAATCGCCTCACCCATCT
>CAZJYO010000071.1:0-10770 GCA_964550275.1 uncultured Chitinophagales bacterium | reverse complement strand
GAAAACCCATGTCCATCCCGCAACCACTTACAACAATCCCCTGCTTGCGGTCATCAAAGCGATACTCCATTGCTTTCGCCACTAGCATTCCGGTTGATACAAATATCGTTCTCGTGTATATCGATAGCGATGCAATCCCGTCATTGGGATGGCCCGTCAAACGGAACTACCAGGCCCTCATGGTGAAAACGCTTGTCGAATTGAAGGCCGGCGCCATCGGAATGGAAGTGCAATTTGAAACTGCAAATGCCGAGTATCCTGAATATGACAAGCTTCTCTCCGTTGTTCTGGACGGTTCTCCTTCAGTGCTTGCTTCCTATTTCAACGCCGTAAAAGACAGCCACGTCTCTCCATCGACACTTTCGCCTCCTTTGTTTTCGTATCCCCAAGTACGGACCGCAGGAACATACGGCGAGAATATCCACCTTCCTCTCCCGCAGTTGATGAAGTCCTCCGCCGGCCTCGGCCACCTCAATGTCAACGAGGATGGATCGATCCCTCTATTCATCGCGAATGAACAAGGAGTTATACCTGCGTTCGGACTGGAGGTGTTGCGCGTCTATGCCGGACTTTCACGCGACGCGCTCGCGTTCACAGG
The DNA here is from genome assembly GCA_964550275.1 of uncultured Chitinophagales bacterium. GTDB lineage: Bacteria > Bacteroidota > Ignavibacteria > UBA10030 > UBA6906 > CAZJYO01. Next base: position 10,172 of record CAZJYO010000071.1, on the reverse strand, counting down.
ATCTGATCTCCATTTTGTCGTCGCGGGCAAAGGGCGCCGTATTGCAACCGACGACAACGGGAACACAGCACTAAACTTCCCTTCGTCAATTTCCGCGTTTCGCGCATTTCCATTTCTTGAGGTCTTGCGTTCATACGACGCGCTCGCTTCGGGAGCTGTGCCATCCGTTCCCGTTTCTTCCTTCCGGGGCAAGATTGTCCTTGTGGGCGTTGTTGCGGAAGGACGGAGCGCGTTTCTTGCTTCGCCTGTTCATCCCCGTGTTCCGTCATTGGCGTATCACGCAACCTTTATTGATAACGCGTTGCAAAGTGCATTCATTACATCGAGCGGGCCGGTCACATCCACTCTGTTCCTCGTCCTGGCAGTCTTTCTTCCCGCGTGGGCAATTCTCACCCTTCGATCCCGGCTCGTGAAAATAATTGTCGCCGCGGTTCTTGTCCTTCCCGTCATTGCATCCATCATCGCCTTCAACCTGTTTGGGTTCATCCTCCCGGTTGTGCCTCCTTTGGCGGCAGGACTGTGGAGTGTTATCGCGGGTCTTCTCTACCGGCATCGCTTGTCGAGCAATCAGGTGGTACAATTGCAAAGCGAAAAGGATTCTGTCGTTGCGCAGTTAAGGGACCGTGAAGCAAAAGTCGCCGCCCTTGAGCGTCAAATGATGAGCCATGAGCCGGTGCGTTCGAACGACAGCACGAACGCGCTCATGGAAGAGATTCGCAAATACAAGAACGAAATCCGTTCTCTGGCTTCGCGTGCCGATGATATGGATTTGTATGCTTCCGAAGAAAATGATTCCGGCGCGGCAACATTTGCAGGAATGGTCTTTCATGATCGGGGTCCGATGAAATCCGTAACGGATTTCATCCGTAAGATTGCATCCAGCAATGCGCCCGTTTTGATCCTTGGCCAAAGCGGCACGGGAAAGGAACTCATCGCGCGTGCGATCCACGCGCACAGTCCACGCGCAGCAAAACCGTTTATCGCTGTGAATTGCGGCGCGCTCGCCGAAACGCTGCTTGAAAGCGAGCTCTTCGGCCACGAACGCGGGGCGTTCACGGGAGCGGTAACAAAAAAAGCGGGACGCTTTGAACTGGCCGACGGGGGCACAATTTTTCTGGATGAAATCGGAGAAGTCAGCGAAGGATTTCAACTGAAACTTCTTCGCGTCCTGCAGGAGGGAGAATTGGAACGCGTCGGAGGAACAGGAACCATCATGGTTGATGTGCGTGTCCTTGCGGCTACCAACAGGAACCTCAGGGAACGGGTTCAGGCCGGCCGCTTCCGGGAGGATCTGTACTACCGTCTCAATGTTCTCACCGTCGAATTGCCTCCGCTGACGGAACGGCGCGAAGATATCCCGTATCTGGTCGAGCATTTTGTCCGGCGCGAAAACGGACAGGGAGTTTCAAAAAACGTCATGGATGCTTTCCTCCACTATCCCTGGCCCGGCAATGTCCGTGAACTGGAAAGCGTCATCACCCGCGCGGTGTTGCTTGCAAAAGCCGAGTCGCGACCGATCGTCTCCATGAAAGACGTCACCGCGGATGTCGCCGCGTCGTTCCAAAGAATTTCCGCCCTGGAAGATCAGGTGTTGGATGCAATCAGGGAGAAGGGATTCTCGCGAAGCTCGGTTTCCGACACCGCATCCGAGTTGGGTGGACTGAACAGGGGAACGATTGCAGAACACCTTCGGGGCCAGTTCTTCAAGGCGTTCGTTGAACACCAATTTGATGTTGAGAAGACGGTGAAGTTTCTTTCTCTCACTGATGACTCTGAGATCCGGGAACGCGTCCGCAAACGGCTTCAGGAGTACACGGGAAATATCGCGGCCGTCATCGACAAACGAAAACCCTGGGATGATTCACGGGAATTTCTGAAGTCAAAAATGAAGAACCTCCCTTCAAGATTCCAGGTGTACGTCGAGCAAACCGGCGAGGCCTATTACCGGGGGCTCTGGAATCAAAGCGCCGAAAGCGCCTGAACCGGGGAATTCCCGCACTTCCCCGGATTTTTCCCGCATATGCATCCGGAGAAATCTGCTTTTCACGCTGTTATCAGCCTGTGTACGCTGGCACGGGGATTGACGTACTCTTCATCAAACTGGCAACCATCAAACAACGCAGGAGACCATAACCATGAGGATGTTCAAGCTGTCCGGACTTTTTCTTCTTTGCGGGTTCATTCTCGCGGGATGCAGTAAAGACGAAATCATAACGCCGGGAATTGACCCAAACGACCAACTCTACGGCTCTGCTCAAAACGACCAACAGTTCTTCGAGCTCTTCGCCCAACATGATGACTTTTTCAGGAATGACGACGTTGCTATGAACGACGGACCGAACCCGGCACCATTTGACGACGAGATCATCGGAACCATGACGGAAATTCATCCCATCCGCTGGTCGCGCTTTATCCGAAACATCCAAAGGAGTGTTCAACTGGATTCCATTTCCGCTGACTCACTCGCATACGTGACTGTGACAAGGACTTTCACCGGCGTGCTTGTGATTCTGGCGCGTTACGATTCCACAACCGTTGACACCGTTCGCAAGGACTTCAGCAGTCAGACGAAGAAACGCATCATCTTCAGGAGAGTCGCCAGTGATCCCGTGATCTGGAGAAATTGGAGACCTGTTGCGATTTCTTTGATTGAGGGTGGGACAACAAGCAGTGACGCGATCAACCTTGCCCAGTTGAAGTTGGTATTCAACAACGAAGGTGTGCGGGACAGTATCGTGGTACACGATCCTCTTTCAACATTTTTCCGTGTTCGCAGAAATAGAGACATCAATGGCACGGATGTTCCGGATTTCGCGGGCGGCCAGGAAGCCCGTTTATTTGCAACGGTTGTCAGCGCGTCACCGGATACGGATCTCGTGGTACTCCGTTACGGGTTCGCACCAGATGGCCGCCGTCGCAGGATCCGCCTGCATTTAATCTCGGAATCCTTTGATGGAACGAATTATACACGCGTGTATACGCGCATTTTCAACATGCACTTTCATCGCGGTGTTTTCGCGGCCGCGGTGGATGCCATGACGCGCGAAACATTATTCGATGACACGGCCCCGGTCTCGACATCCTTCTGGGGTGTTCCCTACGTCGTGACACGGTAGCGCCGGTAACGATGGAAACAAACAGACCCTCGATCCACCCGGACGAGGGTCTGGCTTTTTTGTCGGTTGAATTTCATACGTGATTTCTGGAAATTGGCATGAAAGAGCGGTCTCACATACAGTTTCGGAGCGGCTATAGTTGCAATCCCATTCTCTCCTGCGACAATACGGGCTATGGATCATGACGCTGTTCCTCATGGCTTCGAAACCAACATATTCCCAGTCGCTCTTTTCTCCGCGCAGCATTTCCATCGGAGCGTATAATACGCTTGTGCGTGACGCCGGGAATTTCGACCGCAACCCGGCCGGACTGAGCCACATCAACAATTGGCATGCTCTCACGGGAACGTATCGTTCCACCACAGGAGGCGGAGACGGATTTGTGTTTCAGGGGGTTGCTCTCGGCAAAAGATTTCTTGAACGCCATGCCGTCGGGGCGCAATACGCTCCCGGCTCGATCCTCCAATTTGCCATCCCTTCCACTATCGTCCTGGTGGACTCCACATCCATTTCCGTCGAGCAAAAAGTTGTTTATGAAGAGCCGGTGAGTCTTGGATACGGTTTTGCAGTCCTCGAAAATCTTTCGCTTGGCGTTGGCGGGCGCCTGAGAAAGGAAGAGGTTACAGACCGGGAATACGGACTTGTTGACCTGGACTCCATCAGCGTTATTGCATCGTCGGAACGTGTCATCGAGTCTGCACTGTGGCTGATGGATGCGAGTGTCTTATGGAACAGTGATGACGCCTCTTTCTCTCTTGTCGGGAGGAATCTCCTGCACGTCGGAAGTGAGCTTCCTGACGAGTTTTCTCATCTTGAGCTTGCCCGTCCAAGAGCGGTGGAATTCGGCGTCGCGTATACCGGTCTTGCCACGTTCACGGTCGCCGGTGAATTCTCCACATACGAAAGCGCCGCACTTGGAGTGGAATGGGTTCCAGAGAAGTCGATCGCAATGCGATCCGGACTTCTTTGGGGAGATGGAGAGACAATGGATTTGACAGGATTTGCATGCGGTGCCGGATGGTCATTCGGCCCCGTCAGCGTTGATATCAGTTATCTCCATTTCTTTGATCAAACATTCCGGACGGGATCATTTCCCATCGAAGACTTCGAGCCATCCCGCATTGCCTCGGTTGATTTCAATCCCTACACACGAGACCGACTAACTCTTTCCGTCAATGCTGTATTCGGAGAGGCGCGACGAAGTCCTGTCAGGATCGAGAACGTGATGATGCTGGAGGAAGTTTATCCGTCAGCAATGGACTCCTATGCGTTCAAACCCGTCGTGAAAGTGCTTGTAAAAAACACTGCTGATGCTCCGGTAACAGCGCGGGCGGGCTTTCTTGTAGAGAAGTACATGGATTCTCCCACGGAAACACAAACCTTCCGGCTTGAACCCCGGGAAGAGAAAGAAATTCAGCTCACTGCCGTCTTTAGCGAGTCTATTCTCTCGGTGCCCCGGCTTTCGGTGTGTGAAGCAACAATTTCGGTCCGCGCAATATCCGAAGGCGACGCGGAGGATCAAATGCAAACCGCGCTTCTTGTCCACGGAGCGAATGACTGGAACGGTGAACCGGCTTCGCTGCGCCATTTTGTGCAACCCGACGATGCCGACATAATGCGGTATGCACGGGAAGTTCTCCACAAGCATCAGTCTGCCCTTGATACGATCCCCGAAAAGCTTGTTGCCTTTGCGAGTGCGCGCATCCTTCTCGAAGAACTGGCAGGAAGAATAGCGTACGTCAGCGACCCCAGGCAAAGTTCGGATTACGTCCAGTATCCGGCACAAACATTGGAATTGCGCGGCGGAGATTGTGACGACATGAGTGTGTGTTTCTCCTCTCTTCTCAACAGCGCCGGCATTTCCACGGCGTTCGTCTCTTCTCTCCCTCCCCAACATACGGAAGGACATATCTATCTGATGTTTGATACTGGTGTTGATCCTCGGTATGGAGAATCTGTTGCAACAAACGAGAAACGCTACATCGTGAGGAAGAATGCCAAGGGGCAGGAAACAATTTGGATTCCCGTGGAAACCACGGTGATAAACAGAGGGTGGGAAGAAGCGTGGTCTTCGGGGGCACAACGATATTTTGATGACGTTGAATTGGGTATGGGCCTTGTAAAAGGATGGGTAAGTATCATTGATGTCTATTAGGAGGAAAATCTCATGAGAAGTGCATGTGTCATTCTCGCAATGATGATGATTATTGAAGTACAGGCCGGAGAGACCGTGATCCGCAAAATTACCGGGGTCGTCCACGTGCGTCAAGGGGTTGCAGAACAATGGAACACCACTGTTGCCGGTGAGCCGATCGCTTTGAATGCCACACTCAAGGTTGGCTCCGGAAGTTCAGCCGTTCTCGACGTTGAAGGAAAGACCATCAAAGTGCCGGCAGAGACTATTGTAGATATTTCCGACATGCGGATTCTTTCAAAAGAGGAATTGATGCTGAAGCTCGCAATGGAAAATGTCCGGTCATCCTCATACGAATGGAAGAGCAACGAAATGAATGTTACGCGCACCACGGTGACACATGGCGCGGACAAATCAACCCGGCGGACACTGACCGAAAACAACACCCAAGAAGGCAGGCTCGAATTAAACGGCACAAAGGTACTCTTTGAAAATGCTTACTATTCAACATGCGCATTGAAAACCAAGGATATCCTCCGACGTTACCCGCGACTGGCAGAGGAATTCGACTATCGCTGCCAGCTTGCACGTGCTCTTGAATCTGCAGGATTACCGCGCGAAGCTTTGAATGAGTACAAGTCAATATCCACAATGGAGAACCTCACAGCCGGTCAAAAAGAGGGGCTCTCACAAAAAGTCGCTTCTCTAAACCAGAGGGGCGGGATCTCACAATAGCATGTTTGAGTGAGTGACGTTCAAAGCCCACAAATAGCGCAATAGGGAACGCCTGAGGGGTTTTAGCTCCCTCGCCAAGTCAATGCCCTGTATCACACCCGTTTATTTGACATTCTGGATGCACCATACTACATTATTCATGGGGCCACCGTATTTATTCCTCACGTAGTCAAGACTAAAACTCACCCACCGACCTTTGCTTCTTGGATTCTCCCCTGATGCCTTTTGGCGTTGGTGGATACTCATCTTGATTTGTGACTAAAACGCTGCCTACCCGCGACTTGTCGCGCTGTGGCACCATTATTCTGGTTGGTTTTTGTTATGGAGAGGATACCACTCATGAAGTTTTACCGTGCGGCCGCTTTGCTTTGTGTGATTGTGTCATTAGGGTTCCACCCGGCCCTGGGTCAATCGTATGACCTCCAGTTTGTCGTTGTGCAGAATAATGGAACTAATCTGGATGTGAAGGTTCAACTTCGCGCAGGGGGCTCCTCGTTCGGCATGGGGGATGCCAACCTGGTCTTGACGTACCCGACGTCTGTGCTCTCGAATCCGGTGCTGTTGACCGCCCACAACTTCAATAGTGGTCTTTACGCGCCCATATCGGTTACAAAAACCTCGGACCGCGCCTCAGTGAATGTCGTTTTCGACGGCGGTGTCGGGCTTGGCTCTCTTGTCTCGTCCTCCTATGTGGATGTTGCCACACTGCGTTTCTCAGTCGTAAATCCCTCGGGGTCATTTAATCTGGGCTGGCGAATGAGCGGAAGCGGATCTACCGTTGTGTTCAACGATAACTTTTCTTTGATGACGCAAGGAACGCTTTCCGGACTGTCTTCCATTATCGGACCGCGCGTGACTGCTCATCCTGTAAACCAGTCCGTTCTCATACCGTTTCCGGCGACATTTTCCGTAACGGCAACCGGAGGCGGGAGTCTTTCATACCAGTGGCAGAAAAACAATGTTGACATTCCGGGAGCGGTCGGACCGAGCTACACCACTCCGGCGACATCATTTTCGGATAGCGGGGCGATCTTCCGGTGCGTTGTTACCAACGCGGCTGGTTCTGCAACCAGCAACGGGGCAATGCTGAACGCTATTACCAATGTCTCCGGAATATTCTCGGACGACTTCAGCGCGCCAACACTTGATCCGCGCTGGACCCTGGTAAATCCGCGAAACGATGCCACTGTTTCAATTACCGGAGCTGGAACCTCGAATGCGCGCCTTTCTTTTTCAATTCCCGGAGGCCAGCATCATGACCTCTGGACCAACGTCAATACAGCGCCCCGACTCCTGCAAACAACGGCGAACACTGATTTTGAAGTGATCCTCAAGTTTGAATCTGCAATGACCACCGGGACCCAACTCATCGGACTTGTTGTACAGCAAGATTCTCTGAACCTTGTGCGTTTTGATTTCATCAAGAGTGCTTCAACGTTCAGAATCTTCGCCGCCACCATTGTCAACAACACGGCAACCCAACGGTACAGCGTCAACGTAACACAGACGAATCCGATATACCTGCGTGTCCAACGAGGCCGGTCGGTCTGGAGCTCGTGGTACTCATCCAACGGAACGACCTGGACAGCAGCACCGACATTCAGCCACACCATGGTGTCACAAAAAATTGGCCCGTATGTCGGCAATGCAGGAACAACGCCCCCGGCATTTACGGGGCTGATTGATTATTTCTTTAATGCTCAGGGGCCAATTTCTCCGGAGGATCCTCCGGCGTCTACGCCGCCCTCGATTACTTCGCATCCATCAGTGCAATCAGTCCCAACCGGACAAACAGCAACATTTAACGTCATTGCGAGCGGATCCAATCCCTTGTCTTATCAATGGCAGAAGAACGGCGTGGACATTGGAGGCGCAACTCTGCCGGGGTACACAACTCCAGCGACAGTCGCAGGCGACAGCGGTTCCACATACCGATGCCGGGTAACGAACTCGGCCGGGAATGTCACCAGCAACTCTGCCGTGTTGAACGTCGGGATTCCTCCCGGCATATCATCGCATCCTGCAAACCAGTTTGCAACCGGTGGCGGAACTGCAACCTTCAGCGTAACGGCCACGGGAAACACCCCATTGTCCTATCAATGGCAGAAAAACAATGTTGACATCAGCGGAGCAACAGCATCCTCTTACACGACGCCTGCGGTCACTGCTGGAGACAGCGGATCAACATTCCGTTGCCGCGTGACAAACCAGTACGGGAGTATGACAAGCAACGCCGGCATTCTCAGCGTGGTTGCAGCTCCGTCGATTTCTACGCCACCAACGAACCAAACAGTCGCAGTCGGCAACACAGCAACATTCAGCATTGTCGCCAGCGGGACTTCACCACTCTCATATCAATGGCAGAAGAACAATTCGGACATTTCGGGCGCTACTTCAGCGACATACATAACTCCCGCAACAACCATGGGTGACAGCGGATCAACGTACCGATGCCGGGTTACCAACACCTTCGGCAATGTGACAAGCAGCAGCGCTGTTTTGCATGTTGTGATTCCCCCATCAGTCAACACGCATCCGTCAAACCAGACTGTCGCAGTGGGAGCCTCGGCCTCATTCAGCGTTTCAGCAGCGGGTTCAACACCCTTAACTTACCAATGGCAAAAGAACGGCGTTCCGATTGGCGGAGCGACAAGCTCAAGTTACAACACGCCGGCAACCACCATGGGAGATAGCGGCGCTTCATACCGTTGCCAGATTTCCAATGGAGGCGGAAGTGTCTTAAGCAATCCCGCGATTCTTAGTGTTCTTATTCCGCCGAACGTAACGACGCATCCTGCAAACCAGACCGTCCCGACAGGAAGCACTGCAACTTTTACCATTGTGGCAGCAGGAAGTGCCCCGTTAGCATATCAGTGGCAGAAAAATGGAGCCGATATCGGAGGAGCAAATTCGAGTTCGTATACAACACCAACACTTGTTGCAGGTGACAGCGGTTCTACTTTTCGCTGCAAAGTGACAAACGCTGTTGGGGCTGACACAAGCAACGCGGCAATACTCACGGTCACTTCAAACACGGACGCGTCGGGGATTCTTTCTGATAATTTCAATGCTCCGTCACTGAACACATCCATTTGGACATACGTGAACCCTCTTGGCGATTCGCCTCTTTCCATGACAGGAAATGCGGTTTCAGTTTCGATCCCGGCAGGTACTGCTCACGATGCCTGGACGGGAGGCAATTTTGCGCCGCGTATTCTCCAGAATGCCAACAATACCAATTTTGAGGTCGAGGCGAAGTTCACCTCTACAATGAACGCGCAATACCAAAGCCAGGGTATTCTCGCCCAACAAGACAGCGCAAACTATCTCCGCTTTGACTTTGTCAGAAGTTCGACCGCAACGAGAATCTTCTCGGCGACCATTACGAACAATACTGCAACAACAAAGAGCAACATCACGATCACCGCCGGCAACCCGCTGTACATTCGGGTAAAGCGAGTCGGCAACACATGGACATCATACTACTCTTACAACGGAACAAGTTGGACAACCGCCGCGAACTACAGCCATACTCTGGCGATCAGCAAAGTGGGATTGTTCTTCGTAAATGCCGGCACACCGCCCCCGGCATTCACCGGCGTTGCGGATTATTTCTTCAACACCGGATTCCCGATTGTTCCTTCGATTGCCCAGAGCATTCGAGGCGCAGAGGAAACACCCGCAGATTATTCTCTTGATGCCAACTATCCGAATCCATTTAACCCGACAACAACCATCCGGTTCGCACTGCCGGAGGATTCACACATTTCTCTGAGATTGTATAACGCACTTGGGGAAGAGATTCGAACTTTGGTCGATGACATACGAAGCGCCGGATTTACTGCTGTTGAATGGGATGGAAGAAACAGCAACGGCGAATCCGTGGCGAGCGGCGTATACTTCTACCGGATTCAGGCAAACGCATTAGGCAATCCGGAACATTCATTTACTTCGCTCCGAAAGATGATCTTGATGAAGTAGTTTCTTGATTCAGGTACGATAGTTTCCTATATTGAGAGGCCAACAGAACCTGTTGGCCTTTCCGTTTTTCGGCGGATTTTTGGGTTTTGGAACCATTCACGCGGCAAGAGCGTAGCGCCTCCAGCGGCCAAAGTCGCTGGTTCTGGATTTCTGTTGTAATGTTCCTTGACCCTTTTGTACTCAATCGGGGCGTAGCTCAGCCCGGC
>CAZJYO010000070.1:4022-10894 GCA_964550275.1 uncultured Chitinophagales bacterium | reverse complement strand
TTGCGTGTTTGCGCGCCGCACGGCTTCCCGCATGCGCGTTCCCCCGGGGTCGTTCTCCTTGGTTCCCTTCACCACAAGATGCCAGCGGTACTGGTTGTTGATCTTGCCGATGACCGCCGGTGAGGGGCCGAGCACTTCCAGGGTCCCGTTCGACGGCCGTAATGCCGCGGCGAAACGCTCGGCATGTTTTCGCACAGCATCTTCCTGTGTCCCCTTCGTCTCAACCAGGATAATGCGTGAAAAAGGCGGATACCGAAGCTCTCTGCGCGCTGCGATTTCATTCTCATAGTAACCCGCGTAATCGTGGGATGCAACATGCTGAAGCGTGTAATGCCCGGGCTGATGCGTCTGGATAACAACCTCGCCTCGAAGAGTACTTCGTCCGGCTCTTCCCGCGACTTGCGTCAAAAGCTGGAACGTGCGTTCCGACGCGCGGAAATCGGGAAGAAGCATCTGCGTGTCGGCGGAGATGACCCCCACGAGCGTTACATGGGGAAAATCCAAGCCCTTGGCGACCATCTGGGTTCCGAGAAGGATATCAGCTTCACGGTTTGCAAACGCCTTTAACATCCGGTCGTGCGAACCACGCCGCGTCGTTGTGTCCAGGTCCATGCGCAGAATCTTTGCAGAAGGAAATTGTGCGGCTATCTCTGTTTCAACCCTTTGTGTCCCGGCGCCAAGAAACTGCAACGATGTTCCGTTGCACTGCGGACAATGATCGTGCGGTTTTGAGACCGTTCCACAGTAATGACAACGAAGATGTTTTCGTGCGAGATGATAGGTAAGTGCGACATGACAACGTGAACATGACTCCGCGTAACCGCATTCCATGCATTCAACAAAAGGGGCAAACCCGCGTCGATTTTGAAGCAGGATGATTCCCTCGCGGCGCTCGAGCCGCCCGGTGATCTTCTCCGTGAGAACCGCCGAGAAGAGCGGTTGCCGGAAATCCTTCAATTTTTGCCGCTGTTCGACCGGAAGCGAATCTTTCATGGCGGCATAGGCCCGCGCGCGCTCCTTTGTCATGTCCACAATGCTTATGGACGGCATCGGAATGCTGTCAACCCTGGAGGGCATTTCCAGAAGGTCATACTTCCCGTTGCTCGCGTTGAAATACGATTCCATTGACGGTGTTGCCGAACCGAGAACCACGACCGCTCCGCACGAATGTCCGCGCACGATTGCCACATCTCTTGCATGATAGCGCGGTGAAGCATCGAACTGCTTATATGAGGATTCATGTTCCTCATCCACAACAATCAACCCGATGTGCGTGAGCGGCGCGAACACTGCGCTCCGCGGTCCGATGATGACGCTGAATTCTCCTCTTCGGGTCCGGCGCCAGATTTCACTGCGCTCCGCGGCTGACATGTGGCTGTGGACAACTGCGACTCTGTCGGCAAAGTGGCTCTTGAAACGCCGGACGATCTGCGGCGTTAGTCCAATTTCAGGGACAAGAACAATGGCGGTTTTTTCCTTTGCGATGCAATGCCTGATCGCCTCGATATACACTTGAGTCTTTCCGCTTCCCGTGACACCGTGGAGAAGAATTGCTCTGTGGGTTCCTGCATTGATTGCCGAGTTGACACTGCCAAGAACACTCAACTGGTCGGCGTTGAGAGTGATTGCGAGAGTTTGGGCCTCAGTCTCATTGTTTTGATTTCGCCGGACTTCCCTGCGGTCCACGGTGATTATCCCGGCGCGGAGAAGTTCCTTCACCACAGCCGAGGAACCGGACGCGATTTTGATAAGCTCTTTTACAGAGATGAGTGCGCGGCCGCTCACCCGAACGGATTGTATCGTCTCAACGAATTGACGTATTTTCTTTTTCCGCGGTGAAAGCGTTTGAAGGAATCGCTGCGCGGCGCTTTCTTTAAAAGCGTCAAGGAGAACAACCTGTTCCGTTTTCGGATTGTGTTTCTCTCTCGGCAAGACTTCCTCGGTGGAAATCAGTCCGGCGTTTCCGAGATCGTGAAGAACCGCGTGCAGGTGTCTGATGCCTGTGCGTCTGTGAAGCTCATGTGTGGTCATCCCGCCGGATGCGAGAAGCACCGCAAGAATTTTTGATCGTTGGGAAGATTGTTTAGACGGGGTGTCAAGGAGCTCCCGGATTTCGGTTTCGGGGCGCGCCAGTCTTACAACACGTTTTCCCGACGTCAGCGCGTGCGGGATCGCGGCCTTTACAACGTCACCCAGAGGAGCGAGATAATAGTTTGAGATCCAGAGACAAAGTTCCAGAAGTTCCGTGGAAACCAGAGGCGTAGGGTCAATGATATCCTTGATGGGCTTGAGAGACGTGACGCTGGTGGAATCCGGAAGTCCTACGATCAGACCGGTGAGATATTTTTTTCCAAACGGCACGATTGCCCGCATGCCGACCGCGGTTCCTGATGAAAGGTCCGGCGGGATGATATACGTGAACGTTTTATCAATGCCGACAGGAAGCGCTACCTCTGCGAGCGGGTGTTCAAGAGCCATGATGCACTCTTATACGACGACCACCGGTTCCAACTCAAGCCGGACGCCGAACTTGCTGTCAACGGAGCGCTGGATATCGTGGGCGAGTGAAAGAAGCTCCGCGGTGGTTCCTCCGTAGTTGACAAGTGCGAGCGCATGATTCGCAGAAATTCCCACACCCCCTTTTCTGAATCCCTTTGCAAAGCCGGAATGTTCTACCAACCATGCGGCTGGTATTTTCATTTTGTCTCTGGAAGGATAGGACGGAATAGACCCGGTTCCCTCAAGACTTTCCCACCTTCGCTGAATCCCGGTAAATTCCTCAGAGGTGACAACCGGATTGGTAAAGAACGAGCCCGCCGAACGTGAATGCGGGTCCGCGGGGTCAAGGACCATGGATTTCATTTTGCGGATTGCAAGGGTTGCTCTGCGGACGTTTGCAAGAGTTGTTTGAATGCCGTGTGAAGCAAAATATTTTTCCACGTCGGGATAGCGGATTGACGGTTGTCCGTTCTGTCTCAGTTGGAATTTCACGGAGGTGATCACAAATTCTCCGGCGTTTGCCGTCTTGAACCGGCTGGTGCGGTAGCCGAACGAACATTCCTCTTTCGTGAACGTCACCACGTCGAGGGTCTTGCGATGAAGCGCCTGAACGGAAATGATCGTCTCGCGAACTTCCTGTCCGTAAGCGCCGACATTCTGAATCGGCGTTCCACCGACAAAACCCGGAATTCCGGAAAGGCATTCGATCCCGGCAAGATCGTGCTCAACCATCGTTCCCACAAAATCGTCCCAGGGTTCTCCGGCGCCGGCGATGACCGTTCCGTTGTCGTTCATCTGTATTCCGCGCATGCCGGCTTTGATGACGAGCCCGTCAAATCCATTGTCGGAGAAGATGATGTTGCTGCCGCCGCCCAGAATTTGTACGCGCAGCCGCTTCTCATCAGCCCAGCGCAAGGCGGATTGTGCATCGGAAACCGACGCGCACTCGACAAAGTACCGGGCTTTGCCGCCCAGTTCAAGGGAGGTATGGTGGCTCAGCGGCTCGCGTTCGCGCAACAGGAGATCACTCATGAGCCGGTATCCCGGTGTACGGTCTCCATCGAAAATGCCGGAAGGCAAACAGCAAAGTACTCCGCGCCATCTCCCTCGGGTGAACTGTACTGAACCCATTCACTCGCATGGACGATAACCGCCTGACCGGCATGAACGTCGAGAACTCCGCCCGCGTGTTTCACCCTTAGCATCCCGTGCACCACAACGGTGTACTCGTCGAATGCCGGTTGTTGTCCGGGCTCGACCCATCCGGCAGGACTTTTCATGCGGGCGATACTTACGGCTTCAGAACGCGAGTTGACGCGGCCGATAAACTCTTCGATGATCTTGGGTTTGTTTCCAGCGGCCGCGATGCGGGTTGGTGTTTCAATGAGAACCGGCATTTATTGCGTCCGGACAGGTTTCATAAACCGCGCAATGGAAATCATTGCGCCGAGAAGGCCGAGAATGACGCCGGTGCCCACGACCAGAAGATAAAACACCGGTTGAACGTGAATGAACCTGGCAAACTCCACCGAGACAAACGAGGCGGCATACTCCAGCAAGGCATAGAGGAAACACGCGGCAACAATACCGCCGAGGAATCCCTGGAACAATCCTTCAAGGAGAAATGGGAGCTTGATGAATGACGACGTGGCGCCGACCAGTTCCATCGTCCGAATGATCCGTCGTTTCGCGTAGATAGCAAGACGAATCGTGTTGGAGACGAGAAACACCGCGGAAAGACTTACGAGCACGCCCAACCCAAGCGTCAGGTTGTTCACTGTTGCCGTGCGCTGGTCGATGAGTTCAAGCAAGGCTTTTTTGTACACGACATTATCCACGCCCTTGAGCTTGCTGATGCCATCCACAATCGTTTGCGCTTTCGCTGAAGTTCGGTAACCCTCTTTCAAAGAAATCTTGAACGAAGGTGGAAGAGGGTTGAAACTCAGGACCGACTTGATGTCCTCGCCGAATTCCTCCTTGAAAATTCTTGCCGCGTCTTCCTTGGAAATAAATGTCATACGTTCCACCCCTTCCAGAGATCGGATGCGCGTTTCGAGGTCGGCAATGTCTTGGCGCGTCAGGGGCTCCTGCAAAAACGCCTCGAGTTCCACTTTGTCGCGAATCAGCTCGATCAGGCGGGATGCGTTGATGGTCATGACGGCAAAAACTCCAAGCAGAAGAAGGGAGATCGTGACGGTAAAGATGGAAATAATCGTCGAAAGTTTTGCCCGCGTGAAACCCGAGAACCCCTCTTTGATTGCGTATCGTGTGCTCATGCGTTCCTAGAAATTTGATTCGTCGCGCCAGCGCGAGATTTTCCACGGCTGATCGGGACTGGTGCGTGAGAAGGTGAGGTTAGCGTATCCGTCGATGCGTTCGATGTCCGTCGGGTTGAACGTGATCGTGAGGTTGAAGCTACGGACGACATTGACCCGGATGGAGTCCTGCGAAGTCGAGACAATGTTGTTCCAGATGAGGTCAAGCTTCTGCGCGTTTCTGAAGAGTCCATACGTTGTGCGCATGTCATCATCGCGGCCCCATGTAACGTCGATACCCAATTCGTAGTCACGGTACACGAAAACGAAATCGGAGGCAAGAAGTTGTCCATAGACTGTTGTATCGCGAAACGTATATGCTGTTTGAAAACATTGGAAGATGCCGTTGATGGTCATCGGGTCGCAACTGGAGGTTGCAGGCGAATCATCGCGTCCGGGTGCAAAGGGATTCAGGCATCCCGAAAGGAATACGATCGCGGCGCCGAATGCCAAAGCCGTTGTGTGCGATCTCAATTGCCAAACTTTCCCTTGAACAAACTCCACGTGATATCCGCGGTCGTTTTGAAATCACTCCACCGCACGATCATCCAGAAATTGGTTGCATCCGGCGCGAGGGTCAACTGCATGTTTCCGCGTGCTGTTGAAGGAAACCCCGGTTCCGTATGCTCGAACGTGAGAGTGTAATCGAACGAATACATAACCGAGTCAGCGGTAATGAGCGAATCCGTGGGTACAAGAAACAGGCTGGAGAATCCGTTTGTACGCCCTTTTGCAACAAGGTTTCTGAAGTACGAAAGCTCATCTTCGGAACGCCACGATGCGAACACGGCGGAGTACTGTTCCTGTCCCTCGGTGGACGGCACGAAAACAAAAGGCCTTGTGCCCGAGGACGGCGAAAACACCAGGCCGTAGTTATCCGGACATTTTTGAACGACTGCGCTCTCAAGGTTGCCAACGGCAATAAGCGGACGCGTCGGCGGCTGGGTGAAGCAATTCGATTGCGAAGGTTGTTCGGGTTCGCGTGTGTCAAAGATATCGCAGGAGGAAAGCACAAGCGCCGCAAGGAGGAGGGCATTCTTCACACTGCGACTCTCCCTTCAAGGGCGCGGCTGAGCGTTGCTTCATCGGCGAATTCGAGATCGGAGCCCACAGGAAGACCGCGCGCGATGCGCGTGACGTGCGCGACGAGCGGTTTGAGAAGGCGCGTGAGATAGAGTGTTGTCGCTTCGCCCTCGACGTTCGGGTTCAACGCGAGGATCACTTCATGCACATCTCCCCGAAGGCGCTCAAGAAGTTCGCGCACTTTTAATTCCTCCGGGCCGATGCCATCCAGCGGTGAGAGCGCGCCGCCCAACACGTGGTACAATCCTTTGAAGTCATTCGTTTTTTCTATGGCGAGGACGTCACTCGGTTCCTCCACCACGCAAATCACCGTCCGTTCGCGTTTAGCGCTGGAACAAATCGCGCACGGATTCACTTCGGTGATGTTCCAGCAGGTGGAGCAATATTGAATCTTGTCTTTGACGCCGACAAGAGCTTTTGCCATGCGCACGATATCTTCGCGCGGTTGTTTGAGGATATAGAGGGCGAGTCGCTGGGCGGTCTTGTTGCCGACGCCGGGAAGACGCGCAAACTCTTCGATTAACTGCTGGAGTGCCTGTGAGGTGTGAAGCATGGGTTCCTGTCAGAATCCCGGCAGACCGAGTCCGGGGATATTGGGCATCAACCCGCTGGTCACTTTTGCCATCTCTTCCTGTGCCACCTTGCCGGCATCTTCAAGCGCTTTGTTTGTCGCCGCAAGAACAAGGTCTTCAAGCATTTCAACATCCGTCGGGTTCACCACCTCCGGATCAATCTGGATTTTCACGATGTGTTGTTTCGCGTTTGCCGTCACCTTCACCATGCCACCGCCAGATTCTCCCACGACAGTCTTCGATTCAAGTTCCTCCTGAACCTGGGCCATCTTTTCCTGCATCTTCTGTACCTGCTTCATCATCCCCGCCATGTTCGGTAGACCCTTCATCTCTTCTCCTCAAAAAGTTCATTCATGTTCGATTTTGAAGCCAATATATCTCAAACCGTCAGGAAAGTCAATTT
>CAZJYO010000070.1:0-4012 GCA_964550275.1 uncultured Chitinophagales bacterium | reverse complement strand
GCCTGAAGTCCGTTTGCTTGAAGCAGTTACAGCCGTTTTTCTTGACTTTCTTTCAGAATAAGGTTAGATTTTCCTCTGATAACACCCGCAACTCAACGACCACCATCGTTATTAACCAGCAAGGAAACCGCTCTTTGTCTTCAGGTCCCCAGCAAGCAACCGGCACAGATAAGGCCGAGCAACTCCTGCTTCAGGGTTCTGGTGAAATTCCCCGGCACATTGCAATCATCATGGATGGGAATGGGCGCTGGGCAAAAGAGCGCGGTTTACCGAGAATTGCAGGACACAGCGAAGGTGTTGAATCCGTCCGTGACGTGGTGGAAGCGTGCGGTCAGCTTGGTGTTGAAAACCTGACGCTGTACGCATGGTCCACCGAGAACTGGAAGCGCCCGCAGGAAGAAGTTTCCCTTCTGATGCGCCTGTTGCTGAAGGCCCTCCGTAATGAAACCGACCGGCTCCATCAAAACAATGTTCGTTTGCGCGCCATCGGCGGCGTTACCCGGTTGCCTTCCGATGTGCTTGATGAACTCAAGGAAGATATTGAGCGTACAAAGAACAACACCGGCTTGACGCTGACGCTTGCACTCAGTTACAGCGGCAGGTGGGACTTGACGGAAGCCGTTCGCCGCATTGTTGATGATGTAAAGGCAGGAACGCTGGACTCCGCGGCTATCGATCAGGACGTCATTGCGCAGTATCTTTCAACCGCAGGGACGCGCGACCCTGATCTTCTTGTCAGGACAAGCGGGGAATTCCGCATCAGTAATTTTCTCTTGTGGCAACTTGCGTATACCGAGATGTATATCAGTGCGCAGTACTGGCCCGGGTTCAGGCGGAAGGATTTGTATGAAGCGATCCGGAACTATCAGCAACGCGAACGGCGCTTCGGACTGGTGAGCGAACAATTGTCCGAGGACAACGGCATCAGCGGTTACGTAAAAAGAGTTGCGAAATCTCTTACAGGCCTGTAGAGGAATGAGAAACATTGCGGTGGCGGCAGCAGTGGCCTGCTTGTTGAATATTTCCTTTCTCCACGCTCAACGAACACAGCCCCAGGAAGTGTACAAGATTCTCGGGATTGCCGTCGAGGGTAACTTCCTCTCCGATCCTCTTGCAATCATTGCCAATACCGGATTGAAAGTCGGCGACGAGTTTGTGATTCCGGGCGATGTGATGGGAAGCGCGATCCGCAAGCTCTGGTCTCTCGGCATTCTGGAAGACGTCGAGATCACTATTGACCGGCAGGTGGGCGACGGTGTGTATCTTCTCATCAAGCTGAAGGAACTTCCGCGTTTCGAGCGCCTTGAAATCACGGGCAACGATGCCATTGATGACGATGACATCATGAAGAAGCTCACGCTTGATCGCGGCAAAGCCATCAAACCGACCGAGCTGGTGAAAATCAAAAAGGACTTGAAACAGCTGTATGAATCGGAAGGATTTTTTCTCGCCGAGATCAAGGTGACCACAACACCGGTTGATACCATTCCCGGCCGCGTTGTTGTGCATATCGACATTGATGAAGGGAAAGAGGTGGAAGTCGCCAGCATCGCCTTTGAGGGCAACGGTGCCTTTGAAGACGGCGATCTCGCTTCCGCGATGGAGGAAACAGGAACGAACGCATGGTGGCAATTCTGGTCTTCCGCGAACTTTGACCGGAAAAAGTACGAGGAAGACAAACGTCTCGTGCTGAAGTTCTACCGGAAGCATGGCTACCGCGACGCCGAAATCACGAGCGATTCGATCTGGTACAGTGATGACAAGGAAGAGATGCACATTTTGATGCGCGTGCATGAAGGTGCACAGTACAAAATTCGCCGCATCACGTGGGAAGGAAACGCCATCTACGCAGACAACATCCTGAATCAACGGTTGAATATCGCCCCCGGCGATGTGTACAACGCGGAGAAGTTTGAGCAGAACCTTCGCGGCAACGAGGCGCAAACCGACGTCGCTTCGCTCTATCTGGACAACGGCTATCTCCGGTTTAACCTTGAACCGCGAGAAGTCCGCGTGGGCGAGGACAGTATTGATATCAACATCCGTGTGTATGAACAAAACCAGTTCCGCATCGGGCATGTCACGATCAAGGGCAATACGAAAACGCATGACGACGTTATCCGCCGCGAATTGTACACGCGCCCCGGCGACTTTTTCAACCGCGGGGCCATCATTCGCAGTGCACGACAGCTTTCGGTGCTCAACTATTTCAATCCGGAAAAAATCAGACCCGACTACAACCTGGTGAACGACAACACGGTTGACGTCTCCTTTGAAGTAGAGGAGAAATCCAGCGACAACGTAAACGCGTCCATCGGTTACAGCGGCGCGTACGGTGTCACCGGGGCGCTGGGGTTCACCATCAACAATTTTTCCATCACGGAGCCGCTCAACGGCGGCGCGGGACAAATCCTGAATTTTGAATGGCAGTTCGGCACGACGACAAACTACCGCACCTTTACGGTGGGATTTACCGAGCCCTGGCTCTACGGGTCGCCGACCCTGTTCGGCGTCAGCTTGTTTGATACACGTCAGGCATACTCGTATGATCTTCGCCAGACCGGGGGTTCCATCCGCGTGGGCCGCAGATTCAAGTGGCCGGACGCGTACTTCCGCGGCGACTGGATTCTGAACGGCCAGTACAACGACGTCTCGAACGGCCGCGGCGTCTATGCCGAGGGCAAATCCACGCAGGTGAGTTTGACGCAAATTATCAGCCGCAACAGCGTGGACAACCCGGTGTTCCCGACATTCGGTTCCAATGTTTCGTTCTCAGTGGAACTTTCCGGCGGGCCGTTCCTTCCCGGCGACATCGATTTTCTCAAGTATAATTTCCAGGCGGAATGGTATGTGCCGTTGTTCAACTCCAGTCGTGTCGCGCTCTACCTGAATTCGCAATTCGGTTATCTCTCCGAGTTCAGTACCGGTATCCCGATTCCTCCGATCGAGTTATTCTTCATGGGCGGCACGGGGCTTGGCTACATTTCCACGACACCTCTGCGCGGCTACGAAGAGCAATCCATCGGTCCCCGTAACGCGAATTTCATTGCGGTTGGCGGCAGGGCGATGGTAAAGCAAACGGCGGAACTGCGTACTGCGATCTCCATCAGTCCTATTCCCATTTATTTTCTTACCTTTGTGGAGGGCGGGAATGTGTATGAGACGCTTTCGCGGGCGGACTTCTTTTCGCTGGAACGGTCTGCGGGTTTTGGCGCGCGGCTCCAGCTTCCGCCGATCGGTCTCATCGGCTTTGATTATGCCTACGGTTTCGACGACGTGTTGCCGCGCGACGGCAAGCCGGACGGCTGGCATTTCCATTTTATTTTCGGACGCGGATTCTAAGCAGATTCTTATTTCAATAATCATGAGGGACAAGTGAAAACATTCATCAGCATTGTGCTGTTCTCATTCATTGCAGTGTCGGGCACATCGGCCCAGGCACAGAAAATCGGCTACGTCAACTCCAACAAGATTTTCCAGGAATTGCCGGAAGCCCAGGACGCACAGAAGAAAATCGACGCAATGGCCAAGCCGATCCAGGATCAGATCGAGTCGAAGGAAAAAGAACTCCAGGGCAAGTATGAAGATTACCAGAAGAAGAAATCCATGATGACGGAGTCCGCGAAGAAAGCCGCGGAGGAGGAGATCATGAACCTTGAACAGCAGTACCGCGCGTTCCGGACGGAAAAACTCGGCAACGACGGCGACCTCGCCAAGGAAACCGAAAAAATCGTCGCGCCGTTGAAGGCAAAAATCCTCGGCGGCATTGAACGCGTCGCCAAGGAGGAGAAATACACCTTCGTGTTCGACAAGACGGACCAGGTGAACGTGCTGTTGTTCGGCGACGCCGCGCACGACCTTACGTTCAAAGTGATCGACCGTTTGAAACGCGGAAAGTAATTTGCCACTCAACAAGGAGCAGTTATGAAGAAGGTGTTGATCGTTGCGGTGATGGCCATGCTTGTCTCCGCGCTGTCGTTTGCGCAATCCAAGATCGGGCACTTCAATTCCG
>CAZJYO010000069.1:0-10927 GCA_964550275.1 uncultured Chitinophagales bacterium | reverse complement strand
CAGGACAGCTCCCGTTCAAGGGCGTCCATGAGACGGCATTGGCGTATGAGATTGTGAACGTGGATGCCGCGCCAATGTCTTCCATCAAACCGGAGATTGATCCGTTGCTTGATGGAATCGTCCTTGAGTGTCTGGTGAAAGAACCGTCCGAGCGATACCAATCTGTTGCGGAAGTCGCAAAAGAACTGCGCCGCGTGAAGAGGGAATCCACCAGAGCCCAAGCCACTCGAACCATGGCGGCACGTAATGTTCAGAAATCAAGGGTGCAAACCCCCGATAATTCACTGACGTCACCATCCTTCCTCCATCGTCGCGTTTGGCAAATTGCCTCGACGGTGCTTGCAATCGGATTCGCCTGGGCTGTATGGAGACTCTTGACTTTGGACCACACACCCAAACAATCAGTGATGCGATTTTCCATTAACTTACCGCTTTCGACCCCCCTCGTCGGAGGAGCCGCAACTATCGCAATCTCCCCCGACGGCAAGAACATTGCCTACCTCGCCCAATCATCAGGGACTCCTGAACTGTTCCTCAGGCCTGTCAATCAATTTACGAGCCAAATTATTCCGGGCACAAATGGGGCAAGCGATCCATTTTTCTCTCCGGACGGCCAATGGGTCGCATACTTCGCGGCAGGCAAGCTGAAAAAGGTGTCCGTATTCGGAGGGAGCCCTCAGGATGTTTGTGATATCCCCGGGTTCATGCGCGGTGCGTGGTGGTCTGAAGACAATTCCATCTGGTTCGGGCATATCAACAGCGCAATCTATCGCGTACCCGCCAACGGAGGAGTCCCTGTTGAAGTAACCATCCTTGACACAACAAGCAATGAAATCAGCCATCGCTTTCCCCAGCCGTTGCCTGGGGGGAAATTCGTGCTCTTCACGGTAAAGCCCGGCAACATCTCGTCATTTGATGAAGCCGTTATTGCGGCTGAAAACATTGAAACCCACGACCGCAAGATTCTTATCCGTGGGGGTTCGTTCGGGCGGTATGTGGCGACCGGCCATATCCTGTTCGCTCGTGGCTCCCAGATCTTTGCGGTACCATTTGACCCGGACAGATTGGAAGTGAAGGGTTCTCCACAGCCGGTAATCGAGGGCGGCATGTTCATTCCACAATCAGGCGATGCGAATTTTACTGTGTCTGAATCAGGAACTCTTGTCTACGTTCCTCTTGGCTCCTTGAATAACCTTCAAGTGCGCCTTGTTTCGTTGGATCGAACGGGACGCCAAAAACCGCTCCTCGATTCCTTGCGCGCATACGGTAATGGAACATATTCTCCCGACGGCCAAAAACTCGCAATGACCATCCGGTCTGCAAACGACGATATCTGGGTGTATCACATTGCCAAGAGGACACTTACGCGTTTGACATTCGGCGGAGGAAACAGTGACTTCCCCATGTGGTCTCCGGACGGGAAACGCATAATGTATGTGTCCGAACGGAAACGGACGCTCAAATTGTTCTGGAAAGCATGGGATGGCAGCGGTGCCGAAGAAGCGTTGGGCGATGCAGACACGCTGGACGGATCGTCGCCGGCAACATTCTCACCCGATGGAAAAAATATCTTTTATTGTAAAGACGGTGATATCTGGCATATGCCATTGGATGGAAAGCGAATATCTGAACGGTTTACTCAAACACCTGCCTTTGAATACAATCCATCGATTTCGCCAGACGGCAAATGGATGTCGTATTGTTCGGATGAGTCGGGGCGCCCCGAAGTATTTGTGGTGCCATTCCCGAAACAAGACGGCAAGTGGCAGGTTTCCACGAATGGCGGTTTCGTTTCATGGTGGCTACGCAATGGCAGGGAACTGATTTACTTTGAAGGGAACAGGGTAATGAAGGTCGACGTCCAAACGACGTCCGTCTTTGACTTCTCGACGCCCAAGAAACTCTTCGACACCCCTTCTTTTAACGGGTTCTTTGAACCTGCTCCTGACGGCAACGAGTTTGCCTTTGGCATGATCGAGTCCAAGAATTCCTTCAACGTAACGCAGGTGAATGTCGTGGTGAGTTGGTTTGACGAGCTTGACCAAAAGCTTGCATCGAATAAGTGACCGGAAACCACCGTTCCCCCTTTGATTCCTTACTGAAAAAGAAGATGGGGCTTGATCAACTGTCAGGCTCCACCGGTACGCGCCAAAACAGGCGATACCAAACGACGTACATTTGAAAGCACTGTGATTTCACAAAGAGAGATTTATGATCGGCCAATCCATATCTCACTATAGGATTCTCGAGAAACTCGGTGAAGCCCGCCCGCGTCCTCTGAACTTTGGCGGGTACGGCGTACCGATTACGCTTCAGAAGACGGACCTCCGTCGGTCGGTGTTTGTCCCTACCTGCGCCACCGCCCCGGCAGGCAAACTCCGTAGCGCAATTTCAACTTCTCGGAGAAAGCAATGATCGGATCCACTGTTTCTCACTATAAAATTTTGGAGAAGTTGGGCGAAGGCGGGCTGACTACGCTCCAAGATAAGGAGCTTCGTCGGCTCGGACCCGTCCTCCGTAGCCCAATTTCATCGCGGGTATCATTATGATCGGTTCTACGATTTCGCATTACAGAATTCTCGAGAAGTTGGGCGAAGGCGGAATGGGCGTGGTGTACAGAGCTCAAGACACCAAACTTGACCGCGTTGTAGCTCTTAAGTTCTTGCCATCACATCTCGCAGGATCAGAACAAGACAAAGCCCGGTTTATTCTTGAGGCAAAGGCGGCCGCAACTCTGAACCACCCGAATATCTGCACCATTCACGATATCCAGGATCATGACGGGCAGATGTTCATCGTAATGGAGTTTGTCGAGGGGCAAACCCTTCGGGAAAGAACCAATTCCCAAGTCATCAATCTCAAATCCGCAATCGAGATTGGTATTCAGATCGCAGAGGGCCTTTCCGCGGCGCATGAAAAAGGGATCGTGCATCGGGATATCAAACCGGAGAACATCATGATCCGTAAGGATGGCATACCGCAGATCATGGATTTCGGCTTGGCGAAACTGCGTTCGACGGGAAGCACCATCTCACGGCTGACAAAACAAGGAAGCACTGTCGGCACAGCCGGATACATGTCGCCCGAACAGGTTCAAGGCCAGGACGCAGACCATCGTTCGGATATTTTCTCATTGGGTGTGTTGTTGTACGAGATGCTCACAGGGAAGCTTCCGTTCAAGGGCGTCCATGAGACAGCGTTGGCATATGAGATCGTCAACGTGGATGCGCCACCAATGTCATCGGTAAGACCGGAATTGGATCCCGCCCTCGATGCAATAGTACTCGAATGTTTGGAAAAAGACCCTAACGAACGGTCTCAATCGACAAAACAAGTTGCTGTTGATCTCAAGAAATACAGGCGCGAGTCCAGCCAGCAACGGATCAGCCGGGTGACGGCGACCCGGCACACCTTCCCTTCGCTTCCGGGGGAAGAGAGGCCACATACACAATCTGCCGGAACCAGAAAGATCCTGGTGCCGTGGCTGATTGCAGGCATTGCTCTCATTCTTGCCGCGGCGATGGCGATAGCCCATTTCGATACGGTAGAAACCGCCGCCCCAATGATTCGATCCCACCTTCTTCCCGAAGTACACACTGCCGTCACGCAATTTGGCAGTTTGGCGATTTCTGCGGATGGTTCAATGCTTGCCTACGTTGCCTATGACTCATTCGATAATGTTCAGCTCTGGGTTCGCCCTTTGAAATCTGCAAATGCAATTCCGTTGCCGGGTACCGAGGGGGCGCAATTTCCATTCTGGTCACCGGACAACAGACACATTGGGTTTTTTGCGGCGAGAAAACTGAAGAAAGTTGAGGCGGGTGGAGGACTTGTTACAACCCTGTGCGAAGTTCAAAACCCATCCGGCGGTTCTTGGAATAATCAGAATGTCATCATCTTCACATCGTTTGGGGAAGATGGTATCTTCAGGATCCCGGCTCAGGGGGGAACACCGCTCCGCCTGCCCTCTGCGGATACAACGAACGGGGAAACCGCCTGCTCCTCCCCGTGGTTCTTACCGGATGGCAAACACTTTCTTTATACAACAAACACGAAGCTCATGGTGGTTGCCAGAACGGAAGCGAACGCTGTTTTTCTCGGCTCGATTGATTCTGACACGCGCCGTCGCCTCATTCCCTCTTCCTCCAACGCGATGACAGCAAATGGGTACATCATCTTCATGCGCGACAACACCCTCGTCGCGCAGAAATTCGAGGAAGGGACCATGACGGTGGCGGGCGATCCTGCGACAGTGGCTGAACAGGTGCAGTATGCAAACCGATGGGGTAAAGGAGAATTCTCGGTTTCTCAAAGCGGACTACTTGTATATCAAAGCCGGATTTCGAATCTCACCGGTTCGCTCATGATTTATGACCGGACGGGCAAAGTGCTTCAATCTGTCGGCAAGGTTGCGTCGTATGATGACCCGGTGTTGTCTCCCGACGGGAGCCGGCTTGCGTTTACACTCTATGAAGGATCAGGGAGTCGTGGAGACGTTTGGATCACCGAATTTTCGCGCGGCACCATTTCACGCTTCACGTTTGACACATCCGAGGAAGATGACCCCGTGTGGACACCTGACGGCATGAACATCGTATTCTCCCAGGTTGGGGACCTCGTCATGAAACCTTCAAGCGGAATCGGTGAACCACAAGTGCTGTACAGCTCAAAAACGGATAAAGTTCCAACAGACATATCCCCCGATGGCAAGTTCCTTATCTACGGCGACTTTGGAGCGAAAACCGGGAGAGATATCTGGGTATTGCCGGTGACAGGTGAGAAAACTCCAATACCTGTGGCGGTGACAGAATTCAATGAGGTCGTCGGTCAGTTTTCGCCTGACGGTAGATGGATTGCCTACTCGTCAAATGAGACGGGCAGACAGGAAGTGTATATACGGAGCTTCCCTTCGTCGGCGGGCAGGTGGCAGATTTCTACACACGGTGGAATCCATCCTCAATGGGATGAAGGCGGACAACAACTTTACTATATCGACCCGAATAACCAGCTCATGATCGTCGGGGTCAAATCTCTCGGATCGTCTGTTCAGGCGGGAACGCCATCCATCCTTTTCAAGACGAGAAACTCATATGGGGGAGGGCCCGGCCATCGATACGATGTCTCTGGCGACGGACAAAGAATCATTCTTGTTGATGAGCAAGAGGGCGAATTCCGGTCAGAGCCGCTGAACCTCATCGTCAATTGGCCGTCCGACTTGGCCGGCTCAAACACGCGGTAACCAAAGCAGAGTTTCGTCAGGCGGGAATACTGAAGCAGTGGATAGCTGGATAAATGAACAAATGAACGAATTCCAATGATCGGCCAAAAATTCTCGCACTATACAATTCTCAAGAAGCTTGGTGAAGCCCGTTCTCTGAACCTTGGCGGGTACGGCGTGCCGACTACGCTTCAGCAGACGGGGCTCCGTCGGTCGGGGCCTGTCCCTGCCTGCGCCACCGCTCCGGCAGGCAAACTGCGTAGCCTAATTCTTAAATCGGAACTGAACACATGATTGGTTCGACTGTTTCTCATTACAAAATTCTCGAAAAATTGGGGGAAGGAGGAATGGGCATTGTGTACAAAGCCCAGGACACCAAACTCGACCGTGTCGTCGCGCTGAAGTTTCTCCCCTCCCACCTCAACGCATCGCAACAGGACAAGGCGCGGTTTATTCACGAGGCCAAATCCGCCGCCGCGCTGAACCATCCGAACATCTGCACGATTTATGGTATCGATGAACACGAAGACCAACTGTTTATTGCCATGGAGTTCGTCGATGGCCAGACATTGCGGGAAAAGCAGGTCTCTTCCGTCATTTCTCTGAAACAGGCAATCGAGATTGGTATTCAAATAGCAGACGGACTTTCTGCGGCTCATGAGAAAGGAATCGTTCATCGGGATATCAAACCCGAAAATATCATGGTGCGAAAAGACGGCATTGCCCAAATCATGGATTTCGGCCTGGCCAAACTGCGTTCTGCGGGGAGCAAGATCTCAAGATTGACAAAGCAAGGAAGCACCGTGGGCACGGCCGGATACATGTCGCCTGAACAAGTCCAAGGCCAGGATGCTGACCATCGCTCTGACATTTTCTCGCTCGGCGTGCTGTTGTACGAGTTGCTCACCGGTCAACTGCCATTCAAGGGAGTTCATGAAACTGCGCTTGCGTACGAGATTGTGAATGTCGATGCGACTCCGATGGCTACAGTCAAGCCGGCAATTGATCTTGCGCTTGATGCCATTGTTCTTGAATGTCTGGCGAAAGAACCTGGAGAACGCTACCAGTCCGTTGCCGAGATCTCAAAAGAACTTCGCCGGTTCAAACGCGAGTCAAGCAAGGAACGTGTCAGCAGAGTGACCGGTGTTCGGGATGCCTACAGGAGTCCAAGCGGCGAGATTCCCACGACTCCTCCACATTCTTCAAGAGTCGAGCCGCCTCAGGGAGGGAAAAGGCCGCTTCCGGTGTTGTGGGTTTCAGCAACCTTTTTCTTCGTTCTCGCCACCGCAGCTCTTGCATTTCTCTACATGCGCCAGCCTTCGGAAGAGGCGCCGGTCATTCGCTTTACGATTCCACCTCCGGAAAAAGGCTTTTTTCTTGGCCAGGTTCCCATTGTCTCTCCCGACGGACTCAAGATTGCCTTTGTCGCGAGGGATTCGTCCGGGAGATCGCTTATCTGGGTCAGATCACTTTCCTCTGTCATTGCCACGCCTCTCTCGGGAACTGACGACGCGGTCTATCCTTTTTGGTCCCCCGACAGCCGCTTTATCGGCTTCTTTCAAGGTGCAAAGCTCAAAAAAGTTGAGGCAGCCGGCGGACCTCCACAAACGATCGCTGATGCCAGCCAGGGACGCGGAGGTACATGGAGTTCCGCGGGAGTCATTGTATTCGCACCTGGTTATTCCACCGGGTTGCAACAAGTTTCAGAAGCCGGAGGCACGCCTACTCAACTAACCACCCTTGACTCGGCGCGAAGCGAAGAATCTCACCGGTGGGCAAATTTTTTGCCCGATGGTCGCCGCTTTACCTTTCTCCGCCGGAGTACCGATCCTGAGAAATCGGGAATCTACCTTGGGTCGCTAGATTCCAGGGAAAGTTCACTTCTTCTGCCTACAATATCGAACGCAGTCTACGTATCTCCGGGATATCTGTTGTTCGTGCGCGAGCGAACTCTGATGGCGCAACCGTTCGATGCTGAAAATGGCACGATGACCGGACAAGCGTTTCCCATAGCGGAGAATGTGGGATTTGAACCAACTTACAGCTACGGGCTTTTTTCTGCATCGGCGAACGGCGTCCTCGCCCTTGATGTTGGGACGGGCGCAACCGGCAACAGGCAGCTTGTGTGGTTTGATCGGTCCGGGAAACCCCTCCAGAAAGTAGGAACGGCTGGTGTTCTGTTCGACTTTGCACTCTCCCCAGACGAAAAGCGAGTCGTCTTCCGTCGCATCGATCAGCAGACGAGAAACAACGATCTCTGGATACTTGACCTGACTCGGCAGACGGAGTCACGGTTTACGTTTCGGCAAACATTGGATGATGATCCGGTGTGGTCACCCGATGGAACGAAGATTATCTATGATTCCAACCCCGAAGGGATTGGCAATATCCATCAAAAGATTGCGACCGGAGCCGGCACCGATGAGCTTCTTCTTAAATCGACGTCCGGTGCGGATTTTCCTCTCAGTTGGTCACCAGATGGGCACAATATCCTTTACCAGCATTACGACCCCAAAACACAGAGCGATTTATGGATACTGCCGACAGTTGGAGAAAAGGAGCCCTATCCCTATGTTCAAACAGAGGCAGTGGAGTATAGCGGTAATTTCTCCCCTGATGGACAGTGGATCGCCTACACATCAGACGAGTCAGGGAGATTCGAAATATACGTTCAAGCATTTCCCACCACGAAGGGAAAATGGCAAGTGTCAACCACCGGTGGCGGGATGCCTGTATGGGGAAAGAATGGAAAGGAACTTTTTTACCTGGCCCCGGACAAGAAGCTGATGGCGGTTGATGTTGCGGGAACGCGGGGGACGTTTGAGCAAGGAATCCCCCGGCCGCTGTTTGAAGCGGACGTTGACAACTATGCGACTGTTAATAGATATGCGGTCTCAAGGGACAGCAAGCGGTTTCTTATCAACACATCAGTGGAGGGCGCGAGCGCCAACCCGATTATGGTGGTGATGAACTGGACTGCGGAGGCAACCAAGAAATGATCGGAAACACTATTTCCCACTACACAATTCTCGAAAAGCTTGGCGAAGGCGGAATGGGCATTGTGTACAAAGCCGAGGACACCAAGCTCAAGCGGACCGTAGCCTTGAAGTTCCTTCCTTCCCATCTCGCCGCATCGGAAGACGACAAAACCCGTTTCATGCAGGAAGCGCAAGCCGCCGCGTCGCTCAATCATCCAAACATCTGCACGATTTATGGTATTGATGAACACGAAGGTTCCCAGGGGGACAGGCAGATGTTCTTTGCCATGGAACTCGTCGACGGGCAAACACTCCGGGAGAAAAAGGGTTCCATCAGCTTCAAGCAGGCAATCGATATCGGGATTCAAATCGCAGACGGGCTTGCCGCGGCGCACGAAAAGGGAATCGTGCACCGGGATATCAAACCGGAGAACATCATGATCCGGAGGGACGGCATTGCGCAAATCATGGACTTCGGCCTTGCCAAGCTTCGTTCTGCGGAGAGTAAAATCTCACGCCTGACGAAGCAAGGAAGCACGGTGGGAACAGCCGGCTACATGTCGCCCGAACAGGTTCAGGGCCAGGACGCTGATCACCGTTCGGATATTTTTTCGCTTGGCGTTCTTTTGTACGAACTCCTTACCGGCCAGATTCCGTTCAGGGGTGTACATGAAACCGCTCTCTCCTACGAGATTGTCAATGTAAACGCGGCACCTCCATCCTCCGTCAACCGGGAGATCGACCTTGAGCTTGACCGTATTGTTCTGGAATGCCTTGAAAAGGACCCGAACGAGCGAACACAATCCGCAAAGCAGGTGGCAATCGACTTGAAACGCGCACAGAGGGAATCCGGGCGACAACGGGCAAGCATGATTTCAACTGGCAGACCAATGAACCGGTCCTCTCAGGCAAGCGGGCCAGAATCCGTGGCCGTATCCCGATCCCTTCCAGGCGCTCATCGTTCCACATCATGGATTATGACTGGCGTCATCGCGATCGGGGCCTTGCTGTTGGGGTTTGGGATTTCATATTTCGGCGCCCCGAAACTGGCTCCCCTCTCTGTCGTGAGAGCCTCAATAGAACTTCCGGCGAGCATAACGTACCTTGAGTCCTTGGGTGGCCACACGGCAATTTCGCCGGACGGTTCAATGGTTGTCTTTGCAGGAACAGATTCTATTCTCCAGTCACGGTTGTGGCTGAGGCATCTCAACATGACCGAAGTGGTGGCAATTGCCGGCACAGAAAACGCCACATATCCTTTCTGGTCGCCGGATAACAAAGCCATCGGCTTTTTTGCCGATGGAAAAGTAAAGACGGTGAGCATCACAGGGGGCCCGGTGCTAGCAGTTGCCGATGCACCATTCGGCCGTGGAGGAGCATGGAGTAAGAATGGCGACATTCTCTTCCTGCCCTCCGTGAACGACCTGAATCTTGTCGCAGTTCCGGCCTCCGGTGGAGCGACACGACTCGTGACTGCATTTGACTCAACCATCAATTCACGTCCGCGATTCCCTTTCTTTTTGCCGGACGGAAATCATTTTGTCTTCAGCATGCTCAGTCTTGATCGAAATACCAACGAAACCGACACGCATATCGGCTCGCTGGACAAGAATGCTTCGCGAGCAATTATCAAAGGTGCTACGTTCGCCCAATATGCATCCGGATATCTCTTCTTTACCCGTCAAGGTGTATTGATGGCTCAACTATTTGACCCCGCTTCGTTCTCCGTGTCCGGAAACCCTGTTCCTCTCCAGGGAAACATTAATTCCTGGCCGGCGCGCGCCAAATCGGACTTTTCGGTATCAGAAAGCGGGGTGCTTGTGTATTCACACGGTGTAACCGGAAATGAAGCCGAATTCGTTTGGACGAGCGCGGACGGCGTCGAAACTTCAATACTGAAAACTGAAATATTCACAAACCCGACACTCTCACCGGATGGAACACGTATTGCGTTCGATGCGATTGATCAAGCCGTCTCAAGCTCCGTCTGGATCTACGATATGTCCAGTAAAGCGAAACTACGACTGACGTTTGGACAACGATCATCGGCAAGACCAGTCTGGTCGGCGGACCAATCCAAAGTGTACTACAACGTGGAATTAGACGGCAACAAAGCCAACATTTTCTACAAACGCTCTGACGGTTCTGGAGAAGAGGTGCTGGTTGCCAGAGGAACTCCGGGTGCAAACGTCGGATACTACGTGACAGATGCATCGCCTGACGGTCGCTTTCTTCTCGTCCGCGCTGCAAACGAATCGCAAAGCGATCTTGCAATGATTGATTTGCAAGGAACCCAAACACCCTTGCCCGTAACAATGCTCGGGATTCGCGGAGACAATGGACGATTTTCTCCTGATGGACGGTTGATCGTGTACGAATCGAACGAGTCAGGTTCATCAAGAGTTTTTGTCGCATCATTCGGAGGTGGCGCGGGAAAATGGCAGATATCTTCTGATGGGGCCTTTAACCCATACTGGCGAAAGGACAAGATTATCTACTACTCCAACTCTAACAATCGCTACGAAATGGTGAAGGTCACTTCCGTGTCAGAAACGCCGAACTTTAGCCAACCGCAACCGCTCTTTCCATCAGGACCTCTTCAACAAAACACGATCATTAGCGGCATCACGCCGGATGGGGACAATCTGGGAGTACGCCAACTCAAGGGGTCATCAGGAGGTCATCTTGCTCTTGTGCTCCATTGGAAAGGGATGCTGGAAAAACAATAACG
>CAZJYO010000068.1:0-10968 GCA_964550275.1 uncultured Chitinophagales bacterium | reverse complement strand
GAAATCGTCGGAGGAATAGCTCCCGATATCGTCAAGCGACTGGAGACTTTGCCAGACGGGGACGTAGCTTGAACGTGAACCGAGAATGTTCTTGTAGTCAAATGAACATCCCCCCAGGAACAACACAAATCTCGGACGCGTGGTCCAATTATCGTACGCGTACTTCAGGAAATCACGAATGGCGCTGACGTCCGGAACGCCACCGGAGAATTCATTGTAGATGCTGTCCACTTCGGCAACAAGGGTTCTCAAGTTGCCATACGCGGGCTGTTCGCGGTGCATTGCGAGCCGGTTTGCCGCGCCGCGAAATTCGCGCGATGTCACAATGATGAAGTCCATGCCGTTTGCAATTCCGCGAAGATTCTGATTCGGAATGCGATGCGCGGAAACCGGAAGGCGGAATGCCGCAGTCGCGCAATACTCTGAACGCGTTCCAGTTTCATTCGCACGGAATGTAAACGAGCCGGTGGCGCCCGTAATAACCGTAACGCTTTCGGGAACCGTGACATTCAGAATGAGAGGAGGTACGGTGAACTGGGTGAGCCGGTATTCCGCGACGCCGCTGATTTCCCGGGATCGAAATCTCAAATAGTTACCAACCGCTTCCAGGCGCCGCTGGTATTGCACTTCGGCCCAATCAATCCAACCGACGGCAGAACCGCTGGAACTTGAAAACGAGAAGCTCAACAAGCTCTGGGCGCCGGAGAGAGCAGGGATCGTTCGTACATCAAACGCGGATTCGCGTGCGTAGAGATAACCGCTCGGATCAACGGGGCCGATGGAAACCGTGGCAATCGTTCCGCCGTTTTCGCGCACCGTACACGAGGTAAAGCTGCTCGAGCGTGCCGCCGCCGAACCTCTGTACCTGACCGTATCTCCCGGAATAACGCCGGGGAGCGGAAGGACATGCGTGTATGAACTGCCGACATTTACCGATTGTCCGTACCACGCTTTCCCCGAGCTGAGAAAATTAATCTTCTCTTCATCAACATACGCGAGGTCTGTGAACTTGTCGGGAATACTCACCGGCGCATCGCCAAGCGACGGCTGATTCTGCATTCGTTTTCCCGCTGCACCGCCAAACGTAAGCCAGTAGTAATTGATGTCCGAGTAATAATGAACGTTGTGCCTGTACACTCTGAGAATGGTGTCGTACGTCCAACCGCGTGTGCCGCGCCCGTAGAAAATCACCGCATCACCCGCATTGAATTGACCGTCACTTTCGCCCTGAACCGTGATCGCGTTTTCAACCAGATCGACCGGCCTTGCAGCTGTCGGATTTTCCGGAAGCACATTCCCGCCGTTGCCGTAAATCTTCATCGTGCGCGGATCAACCGATGCCAGGTTAACGCCGATCGCAGCAAGGTACGAAGCATCAAGGCGATAGACGCCTTCTTCTGTAACCCCAAGGCGAAACCATTCGCCGCTGGAAAGAACGCTTGAAACCGGGACGTGCGTAGAAACCGTTTGATCCCTGAATGACCATGAACGCGCAACGTCATAGTTCAAAACACTCCCTTTCACCAACAGATGGTCGTCATTGCTTGCCGGTATCCCGGCCGGCCGGCCGAACACAACCTCCACGACAATGCGGCTGTACTTCCTCAACACCTTCGTTACCGGATTGTATTGCAGGGGAAACACATGAACGCTTCCGACAAACATGCTTCTCATCTGCCGCACCCCGCCCAATAATGAAATCGTCTCCGGCACAAATGCATTCTGATATTTGCTGTCGTACTGTTTCTCATAGTTGGCAACTACAATTTGCCCGTCCTGAATCTTGTATGCGGGGACCGGCGCAAAGTGAACATTCGGAATATCTTCGTAATCTGCAGCAATCACCTGAACCGCGTGCCCCTCCATTGAAGGAAATCCCAGGGGAATCGCTTTGAATCTGATGTCCGGACTGCCGCCATCTGCCGGGCCGTGATCAGAAATTGATCCCTCAAAGTCATAAAGAACCACCGGGGCTTCATTCGGAATGATTTCCGGCTTTTTGAATTGCGGCCTGAACTCCAGAACGCACGATTGCCGGTCTGACTGAAGAATCGCAATGTCTTTTGCGACAACCTCGGAAAAACCCTGTAATGTCAGGGCAAAAATCATCCCGGTGAAAACACAACGGCTTAGCGCATGCTGTTTCAAGGAGGCGAATAACCCCGGTTGGACTGCATAAAATGAAAAACCGAATGTTGGTGGCATTCGGCGGATGGAAATCATAGATGGAGCCACCGCCAAGTTGTTCTAAAGGTTATTCCGTACGCACTGAAACTTTTGCAACAAGAACTTCTCAAAACCTTTAAACAAACAACTCTATAAGGTGAACTCCGCTGAAGGATTGGAAAATTGTTGATGTAATGTAGGCAATGGAAAAAAGAATGTCAAGGTTTTTTCTTGAATTGATTCAGGATTGGCGGATTTCGTGACGTGCAACATGAAATCAATGTGGTTGCTTCTCTTTTTCAAAAGTGGTAGATTTTGGCTGATTTTTTATCGACTCCCCACCTTTTTTGAGAATTCATGTCGAGACCGTTGAATGTCCTGTTTGTATCCAGCGAAGTTGAACCGTTCTCCAAAACCGGCGGCCTTGCGGACGTTTCGGGAGCATTGCCAAAGGCACTGAAATCCCTGGGGCATGATGTCCGGGTTGCCACACCTTTCTATGGCTTCGTTGCCAACCGTCTTAAAACATGGACAGACGAACTTCAGGACGTTCAGGTCCCTGTCGGCTCCAACATTTACCTCGCTGCGATAAAGTCGGTCTGCGGTACGGATAGTCCCACCGGTATCCACACGCATTTTCTCGATAACCAGATTCTGTTCAATCGACCCGGAATCTACGGAGATCCGGCGACCGGACAGGATTACGGCGACAACGACGAACGCTTTATGTTCTTTTCACGAGGGATTCTCGAGTTCATCCAACGGTTGTCCTGGAGGCCGGATATTATTCATTGCAATGACTGGCAGACCGGACTCGTCGCGCCGTTGCTGAAAACGGTGTTCTCCGGCAATGCATTCTTTGCGCACACAAAAACCGTTTTCACAATTCACAACATGGCTTACCAGGGAATGTTTCCGCAGGAATCATTCTGGAAAACATTTCTCCCCCCCGAACTGTTGTTTAATGAAAGCGTTTCGACGTTCGGTCATTTGAATTGCATGAAAGCGGGATTGGTCTTTTCGGATTCAGTAACGACCGTAAGCCGGAAATACGCGCAGGAAATACAAACGGAGGAATTTGGCTACGGACTGCACGGCGTCGCGCACATGCGTGCGCCGAACCTCCGCGGCATTCTCAACGGAGTCGATTACACCGTGTGGGATCCATCCGTCGATACGCTGATCCCCCAGCGATACACGGCAACGACCATTGCGAACAAAATTGAAAACAAACGCGCGCTGCTTGCGCAGATGAATCTGCCGTTCGATGAATCCGTCCCGTTGATCGGCATCGTCTCGCGGCTTGCGCACCAAAAGGGATTCGATCTGCTGATGCAGGTGTTCGAGCGTATGATGCACATGGGAGTACAGATGGTGATGCTCGGCTCCGGAGAACAGCGATACGCGGAGTTTTTTTCGCATGCGGAACGCGCTTTCCCGCGGCAGTTCGCGCTCCGGCTCGGGTTTGATAACGCCCTCGCGCATCTCATCGAAGCCGGCAGCGACATGTTCCTGATGCCCTCACTCTATGAGCCCTGCGGGTTGAACCAGATTTACAGTCTCCGGTACGGCACCGTTCCCATTGTGCGCGCAACCGGCGGCCTGGATGACACCATTGAAGAGTTTCAACCCGGAGCAAACACCGGAACCGGCTTTAAGTTCGCAGGATACGATCCGGGCCAGCTTTTGCACGCCATGCACCGGGCAACACACGTCTTCCGTCAGCGCGACCAATGGGCCGCCCTTACTCTCAACGGCATGAAGAAGGATTACTCGTGGGAAGTTTCGGCCCGTCAATATGTGGATCTGTACAAGAGTTTGATAAAGGAGTGAGCACGCAGAGAACAGCGGTGTTTCTTGACCGCGACGGGACGATCAACGAGGAAGTTGAGTTTCTCACCAACCCGGCGGACCTTCATCTCATTCCCGGAGCGGGAACAGCAATCCGGAAACTCAACGCTTCAGGGATAGTGACGTGTGTGATTTCCAACCAGTCGGGTATTGCGCGCGGATTCCTTTCCGAGGAAGACCTTGTTCCGATTCACGCGAAGCTGACCGGAGACCTTGCGGCTGAAGGAGCGACCCTCGACCGGTTTTATATTTGTCCGCACCATCCAACAGAGGGCAATCCACCCTACAAAAAGGATTGCGATTGCAGAAAACCGAAGCCGGGTATGCTCTTGCTTGGCAAGCAGGAATTTGATTTGAACCTGGAAGAGTGTTTCGTGGTGGGGGATCGCCTTGTCGATATCAACGCGGGCAAGGCGGTGCATGCCACAACGATTCTTGTGCGCACCGGGTACGGAAAAACCGCGGAATCAGAGTGTACTGCCACGCGTGTGCGGCCCGATGGAATCGTTGACAGTATCGTGGAAGCGGTAGAACTTATTTTTGCAATGATGAAAGACAGAAAAAGGAACTAATGCAGATATCTTTGTTGCGCGGTCTTCTCGCGCTTTCGATCGCACTGACACTTCTTCCGGGTTGTAGTGATGAACTCAACGAACAAACAGCGCTCGGCACTTCTTTCGCCCTCACGGACGTGACCATCTACGACACCACGCTGGCCTCCACCGGGTCATCAACGTTCAGGCAGTTTCTTCCGATGAACGGGCGCGTGAACCTCCTTGGAAAATACGCCGGGTACGAAGCGCGCATGTTGTTATTGTTTTATTCCTCCACCTTCCCGAGCACGGACACTCTCGAAGCTCTTTCAGCACGGCTGACGCTTCGGGCGGAAACATGGTTCGGAGATTCCACGGGAACGGTCGCGTTCAGCGCGCACAAGGTCACGAGTCTGTGGAACCCCAACACGGCGCGCTGGGACAGTCTCCCCTCATACGAAACGACTGTGCGCGGACAATATTCCGGTTTCGTTACCGCCGATACCCAGAGTATTTCGTTTGCGCTGGATACGGCATTAGTGCGTGAATGGCTGAGAGGTGCAGTCCTGACACAGCACGGCCTCATCCTGATACCGGCGGCAAACGCAAGCACCGTGCGCGGCTTTAACCCATTTGATTGGGATTCAACATCCCACTACCCGACGCTGGAAGTATTCACACGAAGTTACGGCGCGGGCATTCTGGATACGCTGACTTTGCGTCTCGGCATGGATACGTTCGTCGGGAATAACGACGGCCCCGTCAGCAATCCCGCATTGATATTTGCCCAGTCCGGCGTCGTGTATCGCAGCCGCATGCACTTTGATGTTTCATTCATTCCCCCCGGAGCAACGGTCATATCCGCCTCCATGATCCTCAAACAGGATCCGGCAACAACGCGCCTGAACAAGTTCAAGGGTGATTCACTGGCAGTGGCTCACTTGTCGGTCAGCGCCTCCGACAGCACGATCTTTGAAGCGGCAGGCGCACTGGCGTCTTCCGGCGGAAGCGGCACATACTCTTTCAACATCAGGCATATCGTCCAATCATGGGCTGTCGGGAGAAACTACGGACTCATCCTGCGCAACTCGAACCTGAGCGAATTCAGCTCGTTCGATCTCTCCACATTTCACAATCACCATGCATCCGACAGCACATTGCGTCCCAAGCTTCTTCTGAAATACTCGGTGGAGAACCGGAGGGACGAGCGATGATCACCAGATTGATTCTTGCCGCTCTTTTGCTTTTCGGAATCCCGGCCTCTTCGTTCGCCGAAAGCGGCGGTTCGGCCTATTCCATCTTTGGTCTTGGCGACCTGCGGTATGTTACCGGCGCGCGCAGTGCGGGGATGGGGTATGCAGGACTGGCTCTTTCCAGTCCCTTCTATGTGAACTCCTACTCGCCGGGAAGCTGGTCGGCAATTGACCGGACGCGGCTTGAAGCGAGCATGCTCTATGAAGGATTTGGTTCTTCCGACGGCGGCAAATCCATTTATCGATCCGAAGCTGATTTCATTGGCGGCGCTCTCGCCGTTCCGGTCTCAAGCGGTCTCGGGTTCACGTTCGTCGGAGGATTCACGCCATACAGCAACATCAACTACAACTCGTACACACGGGGTTCCCAGCAGGGAATCGATTACACCATTCAACATATCGGGGAAGGGGGAATCTCACGCGGGTTTTTCGGGGCTTCGTTCACTCCCATGAAGTTTATCACGCTCGGGCTTTCTGCCGAGTATCTTTTCGGGACCCTCGAAGCACGGCGCTTGTTCAATCCTTCAACTTCGAATGCCTCCGGATCAGTAAGCACCGCTGACGCCACAATCAACGGAGCGTATTTCCGGTTCGGAGGAGTGATTGACGGGTTCGGCGCCATGATGGAATTTCTTCAACCGCTGACTGTCGGATTTACAGCAACTTCCAGAGCCGTTCTCAAAGGCGACATTGAATCGCGCTACGCCTACTCTGCCGAAAATGAAACTCTTTGGGTTCCGACGTCCGTTGTTATTCCTGTCTCGATAGGCGTGGGCGTGGCCTACCAGGCAGCGCCTCGTTATGTTATTGCCGCTGATTTTCTGCAACAGAACTGGTACAATTCCGCCATCAACGGTATTGCCCCGCCCGCTCTGAAAAACAGTTACCGGTTCTGCATCGGCGGGGAACGCTCCGGAAGCAGAGACCAGGACGCCACAGGGTGGGATCGCATTTCCCTGAGACTCGGGTTTTCCTATCTCGCAACATATTATTTTGTGAACGGCCAGCCGATCAACGAATGGGGAATCACCGGCGGGTTCGACATTCCGTTCAGCGGGGATTCGCGCTTCGGCGTTGCGATTGAATACGCCCAGCGCGGAACCACGGAGAACAACCTGATCAAAGACAATATCCTGCGCGCGATTTTTTCGCTGAATCTCAGCGAACAATGGTTTATCAGATACGAGGACGAATAAACACAACGGACTTCACATGAATCACTTGCGCCAATTTGACCCCGAGGTGTTTTCCGCGGTTCAAAAGGAAATCAACCGGCAAAACACCAAGCTGGAACTCATCGCCTCTGAAAATTTTGTGAGCCGTGCAGTTCTTGAAGCTGTGGGAACTCCGCTGACCAACAAGTATGCCGAAGGATATCCCGGCAAACGTTATTACGGCGGATGTGAGTTTGTTGACATTGCCGAGGATATTGCGCGTGACCGCGTGAAGCAACTTTTCGGCGCGGAATATGCGAATGTCCAGCCGCATTCCGGCTCACAAGCAAACATGGCTGTGTACTTTACACTCGTGAAGCCCGGCGACAAACTGATGGGCATGAACCTTTCGCACGGCGGACATTTGACACACGGGTCGCCTGTGAATTTCTCCGGACAGTTCTACAACTTCGTGCCCTATGGGGTTCACAAAGACACAGGACTCATTGACTACAACGAAGTAGAAGCAATTGCGACGCGCGAGAAGCCGAAAATGATTACCGTCGGAGCGAGCGCATACTCACGCAACATCGATTACAAAGCGTTTCGCCAGGTCGCGGATAAAGTTGGCGCGTTTCTTTTCGCGGATATCGCTCATCCCGCCGGACTCATCGCCAAGAAACTTCTCCATGACCCTATCCCCCACTGTCACGTCGTTACTTCGACGACACACAAAACTCTGCGGGGCCCTCGCGGGGGATTGATCCTCATGGGCAAGGATTTTGAAAACCCGTTCGGCATCGTCGCGCCGAAATCAGGCAGGGTGAAGAATATGTCTGAACTGTTGGATTCCATGGTGATACCGGGAATCCAAGGCGGGCCGCTGATGCATGTTATCGCCGGAAAAGCCGTGGCTTTCAAAGAAGCGCTTCAATCAGACTTTACTACCTACGGCCAACAAGTGATAAAGAATGCCCAGGCACTCGCAGCCAAGCTCTCTTCACTCGGCTACACAGTTGTCTCCGGCGGAACGGACAACCATTTGATGCTGGTCGATCTTCGAAGCAAGAAACTCACGGGCAAAGACGCGCAGGAAGCGCTTGACGAGTCCGGCATTACCGTGAACAAGAACGCCGTCCCGTTCGATGACAAAAGCCCGTTGATTACCAGCGGTGTTCGGATTGGGACGCCCGCGTTAACAACACGCGGGATGAAAGAGACGGAGATGGCGCAGGTTGGAGACTTGATTAATGAGGTACTGAGTCAGATCGGAAGCACTACGGTTTATACTTCAGTTGCGCGCAAAGTCGAAGAGCTTTGCAAACGTTTTCCCCTCTACCCCGAGCTTGTTCAATAGTTCATGCCGACGCCATCAAACGCGGAAGGAACGGAAGTGGATTCCGACGAGCACCGGCCGGATGAGATGTCGTTCCTCGACCATCTTGAGGAACTGCGCTGGCGCATCGTCAAAGCGGTTATCGGCGTTGTCCTCGGTTCCATTTTGTGCTGGGTGTTCATCGAAGAGATCGTGCATTACGTTCTGCTGAGGCCCGTCCAAGTTGTGAACAGCTCGCTGGAACCCGGACAACAGGCAATCCATCTGCAAAATCTTAAGCCGTTCGGACTTCTGTTCATGTACATGGAAGTTGCGCTCGTCGGCGGCATTATTCTCAGCATGCCGAACCTCCTGTATCAGATGTGGGCGTTCATCGCACCGGGACTCCTGCCCAAGGAACGCCGCTACATCAAGTCGATTGTGTTCTTCACGACCTTCTGCTTTCTCGCGGGTATTTCGTTCGCGTATTTCATCATGCTTCCCTCGGCGCTGAATTTCCTTGCCGGGCTTTCGACCGTGGAGATAGCAAACAACATTGCCATCAACGAGTACATGAGTTTTGTCGTGAGCGTTATTCTCGCCGCCGGCGTCATTTTCGAGCTTCCGATGGTGTCCTGGTTTCTGTCCAAGCTTGGCATTCTCACACCCGCGTTCATGCGCCATTACCGCAAGCATGCGATTGTCGGCATTTTGATTGTCTCCGCCGTGCTCACCCCGGGAACAGATCCGGTGAGCCAGATTCTGCTTGCCATTCCGATGATCATTCTGTACGAGATCAGCATTTGGATTTCGGCAGCGGCCGGCAAGAAACGGGAACAAACCGCATGATGTTCACTCCCCGACTGACAAAGGAATCCGAGTGTCCTTAAAAGAAATCTCCGCCCCAATCCAATCCCACCTTGAACCTTTCGATACGGTGTTCGACCGTTCGATCCGGTCAAAAATCGGACTCGTAGACCTCGTTGCAAAGTACATTATCAGGCGTAAAGGGAAGCGGGTCAGGCCGATCCTCGTGTTGTTGAGTGCAGAGTTGTGCGGAGGCGTTACCGAAAGAACGTACCGCGCGGCAGCGCTCGTTGAAATACTTCACACGGCCACACTTGTTCATGACGACGTCATTGACGAAGCCGATACGCGCCGCGGGTTCGCGTCCATCAATGCCATCTGGCGAAACAAGATTTCCATTCTGATGGGCGATTACCTACTTGCAAAAGGGCTTCTCCTCTCGCTCGAACATGATGATTTTGAATTCCTGAAGATTACTTCAACCGCAGTCCGGCGCATGAGTGAAGGCGAGCTTCACCAGATACAAAAGAGCCGGCAGATGAATAATGATGAAGCAAGCTACCTGAAGATTATCGGGGATAAAACAGCGTCGCTTCTTTCAACGTGTTGCGAGATTGGCGCGGCAAGCGCGACAAAGGATGTTACCGTCTGGAAAAAACTGAGGGAATACGGCGAGAACGTCGGACTCGCGTTCCAGATCCGCGATGACGTTTTGGATTTCGTCGGCAAGAAGAGCATCACCGGCAAACCAACCGGACTGGACTTGAGCGACAAGAAGCTTACGTTGCCGATTATTCACGCCCTTGGAAACGCGCCAAACTCGGAGGCGAAAGCAATCCTCGGTATGATCAAAAGCGGCGGCAAGAAACTGAAGGTCAACGAGGTTGTGCAGTTTGTGGAGTCATTTGGAGGAATTGCATACGCGGAAGCCCAAGCCCACAAGTTCGTCATGACCGCAAAATCACAGATTGAATCCTTCCCTGCCTCACCTGCCAAAGATTCCTTATTGCGGTTTGCGGATTTTGTGGTGGAGAGGGATCGATGAATTGAACGTATCATGCTATTTCTTCAGTTTCCAACTCTAATTCTCCCAAATAGGTAATCATTGGAAGAATTACCGGGGAAAGAGCTCGACTAACCTTTTCAATATCGTCGAAGATATTTGTTATCTCCTCACCTTCCTTGGCCCCAGTCTCGTCAGAAGTCCGGATGTCTTTGAGCAATGCTAGGGCTATTAGCACCAATGCGTACTTGTACTGAGCATCCAATAGCTTGGGGTCTTGTCCACCTCTACTCTTGAGTTCAGTCAACAGAAACACATTGTCCATATTAACAAAAAAGTCATACCCTCCTTCACCATTGTCTCTAACCTTCATTGCGCTGAATTTGTCGAACTTGTGATTCAGCCATTCAGGCTGTCTGACCTCTATAACGTCGGGAAGAGCAAGTGATGATAGTTTCTCGGTCTCCTTGTCGTTTGTTCCGTTGGATTTCTTACGTATTCCTCCACCCGCATTATTGGTCGGTTTCGCTTTTTCCTCTACCAATACATTGAACTGATTCACAAAGGGGCTGATTAGCGTATCATCGACAACAACCGCCTCACATTTCAGACGCTGGTTGACACTAACGCCGTTAGGTAGGTGAACTGTGAGGTTCCCGGTGCCGTTCCACAAGTTTATTGTGTAGTCATTCGTTTTCTGACCATCAATCTCTAACTTGAATTCCCCAGGTTAATTGTCGCGAACGAAATACTCGTTCTCAACATCGGTCTTGAACTGTACTCTAAACCTTCGATTGATTGGGCAATGCTTTTCAAATGTGCTGCCATTGTCATTGACCAGCGTGAAGTAGGTTGGGTGCTTTCGCCCAATAAATTGTCCTGCTCC
>CAZJYO010000067.1:0-11006 GCA_964550275.1 uncultured Chitinophagales bacterium | reverse complement strand
CATACTCATCAAGCAAGGATGGGAGTTGGCGGACAATGCGTGACTTTGCCTGTCCTCTGAGCCCAAGCAAGATGATGTCATGCTTTGCGAGAATTGCGTTGACAAGCGCGGGAACGACCGTCTGTTCATACCCGATAATACCGGGGAAGATCGGTTCGTTGGCGCGGAGTTTGCGAATCAGGTTGGCGCGCAGTTCATCTTTGACGGATTGGACGGTATAACCACTGGCGCGGAGTTCGCCAAGAGTTGAAGGTCTGTTCATGAATTCCCCTGAAGTGCTTGCTGTTTCAATGTAAACCGTTTCATTTTGAGAATCAATCAATGTGTTTGCGACAGATTCATTGCAATTCCTTGTTGAAATTGGTACCATATCAGCGTTCCTCTGATGCGCACCCCGCTCAATAGTATCCTTGTCATACGTTTGAGTTCCCTTGGCGATATCGTCTTGTCGTCACTGCTTGTGCGGGTGCTTCGCAAGACGTTCCCTTCCGCCCGGATTGACTATCTGCTCAAAGAAGAGTACGCCTCTCTCATGCAATACAATAAACATCTGTCAACGGTCATTGAGTTTCCGAAGGATGGCAATTTCAACGATGTGCGCCGTTTTCGGAAACGCATTTCCTCGACGGGCTATGATTTGATTGTGGATCTGCACGGCAGCTTAAGGAGCAGGGTGATGTGTCTTGGCTCGAAGAGAGTCGTGAGAATCAGCAAGCGCGTCCTTGCGCGGTTTTTCCTGATTCAATTCCATTGGAATTTGTACAACCGATTCGGCGGAGCACCCTCTGTGGCAGAACGCTACGTTGAAACCGTGAAGGAGTTCGGCGTAACCGATGACGGACGCGGTTTGGAAATACATGCGGAGACGAGTAACACTCAGCGCGCGGAAACCCTGCTGCGCGAACTTCAGATTCGTTCCGGCACACGGGTGCTGGGATTGTGTCCGTCGGCGCGACACGAAAACAAGATGTGGCCGGCAGAGAGATTCACCGAAGCCGCGGTCCGCCTCTCCGATACGTTCGACGCGGTTCTGATCTTTGGTTCGGCCTCTGAGTCAGAACGTTGTTTGGAGATCGCCGCAACAATACAACAACAGAAAGGGCTTCGGGCTGTCAACCTCGCCGGAAAGATCTCCATCCTTGAAACAGCGGCTATGATGGATCACTGCTCGCTGATCATAACAAACGATTCGGGATTGATGCACGTTGCTTCCGCCCGTCAACGACCGGTGGTTGCTCTTTTCGGCCCGACAACAAGGGAGCTGGGATTCTTCCCGTTCAGAACGAGATCATCAGTGATTGAACACAACACTCTCTCTTGTCGTCCATGCACACACATCGGACTTCCTGCATGTCCTCTCGGTCATTTTCGATGCATGTTGGAACTGGACGTCTCCCGCGTGGTTGATGCGTCACGCTCTCTTTTGACTTCCTGAGCGGAACCAATGCGCGCATTCTGGCAATTGCTATACAGCTACATCGTTATCCCGATTCTCTGGGTCATCGTCCATCTCGCGGGACTGGCAAACGCCAAAGTGCAACGCGCCATTGCCGGACGCAGAAACCTGTTCACCACACTGGAAAAACAAATCGCGAACGTCCAAAGCGGACAACGCGTGTGGTTCCACGCCTCATCCATGGGTGAGTTCGAACAAGCCCGTCCTGTCATCGCCGAGTTAAAGCGGCGCCATCCGTCCATCCGTGTGATTGTCACGTTCTTTTCACCCTCCGGGTACGAGCATGCGCGAAAATATCCGCTCGCGGAGGTCATCAGCTACATCCCGTTTGACTCTCTCTCCAATGCAAAACAGTTTGTCGAAATCATCCGGCCTGATGTTGCCGTGATGGTGCGTTATGATATCTGGCCGAATCACATCTGGGAGTTGGATGTGCACGGAATTCCCACATTGCTTGCAAACGCAACAATGA
The DNA here is from genome assembly GCA_964550275.1 of uncultured Chitinophagales bacterium. Classification (GTDB taxonomy): domain Bacteria; phylum Bacteroidota; class Ignavibacteria; order UBA10030; family UBA6906; genus CAZJYO01. Next base: position 9,078 of record CAZJYO010000067.1, on the reverse strand, counting down.
AATCCTCAACTCCGCGCCGGCTTCCCCTGTTGAGAAATTTTCACCACCATGTGTACGACGCCATGCATGCCATACTCACGGTGGCGGAGAGTGACGTCTCGGTGTTCCGTGTTTTTGAAACGACGCGTCCTGCGATTGTTGCCGTGGGGGATACGCGGTATGATCAGGTTTCCATTCGTAGTGCCGAGGCGCGCAAGCGGCATCTTGTTCCGGCGCGGATACTGGAAAACCGTCGCGTCGTTGTCGCAGGCAGTACCTGGCCCGAAGACGAGGAAGTTCTTGTCCCCGCAATTCTCCAGCTCATTCCCGCGGTTGAAAATATGCTCGTCATTCTTACGCCGCACGAGCCCACACTCAACCACCTCGAACGCCTTGAAGAGCGATTCATCGGTCACGCACCAACAATCAGGTTTTCATCCCTAAATGAGTATGCCGGTGAACGCATTATCATTGTTGACAGCGTGGGCATCCTTCTTGCGCTTTATGCCAATGCACATGTGGCATATGTCGGAGGGAGTTTTAAACAGGGAATTCATAATGTCCTCGAAGCAGCCGCTTATGACATCCCCGTCCTGTTTGGTCCCAAGCACCGGAATTCGCCGGAGCCCCTCAGTCTTGTTGAGGAAGGCGGAGCATTCATCGTGAACGATACCATGGAACTTCACCGGACGCTCCTGAATCTGCTGGAGGATGAAACAGCGAGACAGACAGCGGGCACCAAGGCCGGACATTTTGTCCGGGCAAATGTCGGAGCTACCAACAGGGTTATTGCACGCCTTGAAGAACTGCTTGGGCAACGAAATCGAGAGACTGTCCTCTGAAAGAGAGAGGCAGAAAAGTTTCTTGCCTCTGGCGCTTTTGACGCGTATCTTAATGAGCGGTGATCATGAAGAAGGGCCGACCATTGGCATCCGCCTTCCTGCACCAGCCAGCCCCGGCACATCCTGTTCGCACACTAGGCAAAAGGTTCTGACATGTTTTTCCTGAGGTTGTTGCTGCTATCCCCGCTGATTTCAGCATTTGCTGCTGCCGCGGAAACAGATGGTTCACTTCCGCTTCCAGCGCAAACAACATCAGGGCCCATCGCTCATCATGAGCGACAGCAGGAATTCAACAACGCACCCCGGTGGAAAACCTTTAACGAACAGAATGGCCATTGGACTGCATTTTGGAATGAAGCACTTGGGACACCGCACCGCGCATTCGGAACTCCCATCCGGGTCAACGGCTTCACAAGTATCACCAGTGAAAACGTCGAGGCTGCTTCACGGGAATTTCTGCGCAACCATGCCGGCGCGCTTGGTATCCTCGAGCGCGAGGTCCGTTTCCTCCGCGCCTCTTTCGCACGAAACACATGGTATGTCTCTTTCGTCCAGGTAACTGGCGGTTTGGATGTCATGCTTTCGGAGATTGAACTGCGCATCTCCCCCGACGCACGAGTCTTTGCATTCGGCGTGGACTTTTATCATGATGCTGAAGTTCCTTCCCGCGGGATTATTCCTTCTGAAGCTGCCGCGCCTGAAGCCGGCAACGGATTGAACAATCCGGTTGTGCGTACGGAGGGAAAACAATTCGTCCTTCCGATCTCAGCAAATGGTACCATCCGTTACCATCGCGTGTATGAAGTGTACGTGGACACAGAATCACCGCGCGGACGATACGTTGCTTATGTTGACGCAAATGACGGGCAGGTTCTCTGGCGACAGAACAAGGTGCGATACACTGAAGTCAGGGGGCATGTGCGCGGCGCAGTCCAACCGGTCTTGCCTACAGACCCTTTTCAAGACATGGATTTCAGCCGACAGCATGTGACCATTGGAGGCGTGCAGGTAACCTCGGATTCCACTGGGAACTTTGTCCGCGATATTGCATCCGCCACAACTCTCAACGCCGGGCTCAACGGGTTATTTGTTGATGTGAACAGGGTGGATGGCCCTGATGCTTCCATCAGCATGCCGGTGAACCCCGGAGATTCAGTCACCCTGTATTGGAACGCTTCCAATTCGCATCCGGCTGAACGCGACGCGTACTACCACACCGACCTTATTCACCGGTTCATCACGACGCTTGATACCGGGTTTACCTTCATCAATTACGCGATGCCGTGTGCAGTGAACATCAACAGCACGTGCAACGCCTTCTGGGACGGCTTTGGCATTAATTTCTTTCTGGAGGGCGGCGGTTGTCCAAACACGGCACAGATGGCCGATGTTGTGTACCACGAATACGGGCACGGCATCAATGACAAGCTTTATCAGCAGGCGGGTTCGGGATTCGGTATGTTCAACGGCGCGACCCATGAAGGGATGGCTGACGTTGTCGCCTGTCTCCTCCTGGATGATCCTCGCCTCGGAAGAGGATTCTTCGGTCCGAATACGGTGCTGAGAAATCTTGATAACTCCGCACGCTATCCGCAGAATGTTTCTTCTGATCCACACATTACCGGCTTGATCATTGGCGGCGCTTTCTGGGATTTGCGCGAAGCCACGTCTTTGCAAACGGCACGCGAACTTTCCCACTTTGCGAAATATGGAATTCCCGATGACGCAAACGATGGCGTGGCCTTTGGCGAATGGTTCCTTGAGACCATTATCGCTGATGACGACGACGGGGATCTCACCAACGGTACTCCCCACCTTATGCAGATTTCCGCGGCATTTGATGCGCACGGTATCGGCGCTTCTCTGTTCTTCACACAGTCCTTCCTGCATGCGCCGCTGGTGAGCACGAATGACACGACAAACGCGTATCCTGTCATGTTTCAGCTGGGGGGCATTCCGATTACCGGCGCCGAGCCCGAATCCGTTCTGGTACACTACTCAACAGACGGGTTTGCAAGCACAATTGCACTGCAGGCGGTGCAAGGAATTCCCGGAGAGTTCACGGCAAACATTCCGGCCCAGCCGTGGGGAATGGTTGTGCGTTACTTTATTTCTGCAAAGGACGGACTGAGCGGCACGCTTTATACCTTCCCTCCAAACGCGCCTGTGGCGGCCTGGTATTCCTTCATGGTTGGCGGGCAATCAGCAACGCCCGGCATTCTCTACGCGGTATCACAGTCGTCGCCCTCCGGCAGATTGTATTCTATCAACACATCAACAGGGGCGGCTGCACAAATCGGGTCTCTCGGGATTTCCAACCTGCACGCGATTGCTGTGCGTCCTCCCGGCAATGAATTGTACGGCTTGCGCGGTTCAAACGCGTTCGGGTTGTTGTTCCGCGTCAGTCCGAATCTCGGCGATGCCTTTGCCCTCGATACTGTGCGGGTGGGTAATGCCCGCGCGATGGCGTTCACTGCGGACGGCGAAACACTGTACGTCGGCACGACAGCAGGAACACTCTTCCGCGTTACAATGAGCACGATGGACACGGTACGCATTGGTGCAGTATCCGGAGTTTCCTATGGCGGCTTCGCTTTCCAGCCCGGCACCGGAGTCTTGTATGCCTCCACACGCAACGTGCTTGTTAACCGCGACCGCATTTACACAGTCGACTTATCAAACGGCCAATTGACACTTGTGGGACCAACGGGCGACGGGGCACAAACCCCTTCTCTTGCTTTTTCCCCCCAAGGAACTCTCTTTGGACTCAAGGGTATTTCCAATCAAACAAACACGCTGATCGAAATCAGCACTGCGACCGGGGCTGGCGACACGGTGGGGTCCATGGGCATCAACTCCATCCAGACAATGGCCATGAGAACTGATTCCGTGGTAACGTCGGTTGATGATGGCGTACATACAGAGCCATCAGCATTTTCACTCTCACAGAATTTTCCCAATCCGTTCAACCCGGCAACCAGCATCACTTATACGCTTCCCGAAAAGACACACGTCATTCTGCGCGTGTTCAACGTGCTCGGACAGGCCGTTGCGACCCTGGTGGATGGCGCGCAGGAAGCAGGAGTACACTTGGTAACCTTTCAACCAAACACCCTTCCTTCCGGGGTGTACTTTTATAGATTGGAGGCCGGGAGATTGAGCGTAACGAAGAAGATGGCTTTGCTAAAATAGTGTGTACCCGATCCGGAACGATTTTTCCGCACGGGTTTGTTCACCAGGAAATGACGGGATATTTTTCCCGCTAGAGTTTGATTCGCCCACATACATTCTTTTTGAGAAAGGATTGAGCCATGATCCGTTTCCTTCAACTGATACTTCTTCTTTGTCTGACTGCCGGACTAACGCGCGGACAGATATATCTGGGCCCCGCGAACGGGTCGATCCCCGGTGGAGTCATGGTTTCCACGGAAGGGTTTGCTCCGGCGGAACCCGGAGGAGCACCATTATTCAAGCATGCCCCCAACAAGCATCGCGTCTACCCTCTCAAGGACCCGGCAAACCTCTGGCCGCCGACAGGCCCGGAAGGTTCCAACTACCACATCGATCCATCCCCGCAGGGAGAGTCGGTGACACTGCCGCCATTGAACCTTGCAAGCTTCGCGGGAATTCCACAGACGAATTTCATTCCACCCGACCCGCATGTTGCGGTGGGTCGCGACCATATCATTCAAGTGGTCAATAGTACTTTCCGGATTGCTGACAAAACGGGAAACACTCTTCGCACCATCAACGCAAATTCATGGTTCGGCACTACTGTCTCCGGCGTATCCCCGTTTGATCCCAAGGTCATTTACGATCATTTTGCAGATCGATGGGTGATGGTGTGGCTGGATCAGAACAGTTCACCTCAGCGGTCAAATTATCTTGTTTCTGTCTCCGATGACCAGAATCCGATCGGTGTATGGTACAATTGGGCGCTGACGGCCAACGTCAACGGCAGTACAAACTCGGGCAATTGGGCGGATTATCAGGGCGTCGGCTTTGACAACCAAGCATTTTATTTTACATCAAACCAGTTCACGTTCGCGGGGAACTACAACTACGTCAAGCTCCGCATCATGGCGAAGAGCCAGTTCTATGCGAACACTGCCGGCCCGATTACGTGGACCGACTTCTGGGATTTGCGAGATGAGATCGCGACGCAAATGTTCGGCATTCGTCCCTCCATTGTGTACACTGCACCGGATGAGTACTACCTCATTGGGAATTCTCCATACACCACAAGCACATACATGGTGCTCTACCGAATCACCAACCCGCTCACTTCACCAACATTGACGGCCACAAACATTTCTGTTACAACGACCAGTTCGGCGCCTAATGCAGGACAACCGGGAGGGGCAACACCCCTCGAGGGCGGGGGAAGCAATTTGCGCGCGGAACCGGTGTATCGCGACAGTTCCATTTGGGTAACACACGCAGTTCGTAGTGGCACCGGAAACCAGTATTCCTCCGTGCGCTATCTCAGATTCAGCACGGTGACTAACACACCCATCGAAGACGTTGCCTTCGGTGCAGACGGATTCTGGCATATCTATCCCAATCTTGCAGTGGACAAGGACTACAATCTTGCAGTGACCTTCACGCGCACGGGAACGACCGAATACGCAAGCGCGGGATACAGTTGGAGATTGAACTCTGACCCGCCCGGGTTGCGCTCCACTGAAATCTTCCGGCCCGGACTTGGTTCCTATGTTGTCGTCGCAAACGGAAGAAACCGATGGGGAGACTATCTCGGGATCGGTCTTGATCCGGCAGACCAAAACAACTTCTGGATGCTCACGGAATATTGCCCCTCGACAAATCAATGGGCAACGTGGGTGCAGTCCATCAGACTCGTTGCCTATCCGGGCGTGCGCGCAGCGTTCTCAACTCCAAGTCTGAATTTCGGAAGCATCGAAGCGAACACTCCTTCGGACACCGCCGTTGTCGCGGTTTACAATTATGGAACAAATGCGCTGGATGTCACCGGTATTACAGTTTCGAACCCTGCGGTAACGCTTGTCGGACTTCCCTCGTTTCCGGTTTCATTGACAACATTTGACTCGATTCAATTCCGTGTCGCGTTTACTCCGACACAGCACGGAGTAATTGCCGATACGGTGATCGTCGCGAGTTCTGATCCGGCGCATTCAAGGATTCCTGTGAGCGGGAAGGGTGTCTTGATTGGCAAGGCACTGGCTGGCGTCATGTACGCCGCTTCCGGAACACCGACACCAACGCTGTACACATTGAACACCGCAACGGGCGCCGCTACGCCAGTCGGCCCTCTGGGAATTCCAGACTTGCAGGGACTGGCTATACGCCCAACAAACAATGAACTGTATGCCGTGCGGCCCGTCAGCGGCCAGACCCAGTTCAGCCGCGTCAGTGCACAATACGGGGACGCGCTGCCCGCGTTCACAACCGGAGTCACCAACCTGCGCGCGTTCGCGTTCTCGGCAGGTGATACGCTCTACGGAGCAACGACAAGCGGAAAGGTATATCGCATCGATATTGCTACAGGTGACACGACCTTCATCGGGCTCGCACAGAGCATGGTGTTCTCAGGGCTGGCATTCAGTCCTACGTCCGGCAAACTCTGGGCGTCCGTCCGCCCGCCATTGTCAAACAGAGACAAGATCTATCTTGTCAACACGAGCGATGGAGATACAACGCTTGTTGGCGCCACGGGTGACGGCGCAGCCACCCCTTCCCTGACGTTTGACGGATTCGGTCGCCTGTATGGCCTGAAGGGGATTTCTTCCCAACAAAACTCCCTTATCATGATTGATACAATCACCGCGGCGGGAACAGTCATCGGTCCGACCGGCATGTCGGGACTTCAATCTATTGCCATGCGCACGGATTCGCTTGTGGTTTCGGTGGGCGATGATATTGCAGGCACAATTCCTGAGACTTTCTCACTGAGCAAAAATTATCCCAATCCATTCAACCCTTCGACGCAGATTCAGTTCGGGTTGCCGGAAGAGAGCCGCGTAAAGCTCAGTATCTTTGACGTAACGGGCCGCGAGATTGTGCGCCTCGTTGATGACAGCCGTGCCGCCGGTTTCCATGCCGTGACATGGAACGCCAGAAATAACACAGGCTCCACACTCGCAAGCGGCGTGTACTTTTACAGACTTGAAGCAACAGGGCTCTCGTCGGGCAAATTCTATGCGCAAACGGAAAAGATGCTGTTGGTAAAATAATTGTTCACCCTGGGGCGATTCACGTCTGCGTGCCGAAACGCGGTACTCTGGCGTGCAGGCACGAATCGCCCCTACGGCAAATATCAAACATACCTCAATGAAATCAACCCTTCTCATCCTTGCAATCGCCTTTATCTCCGGTTGTTCAACCACAAAAGACTCCGTAGCACCAAAACCTGATGACGCACATCAAACGCCTCCCTCACACACAAGCCAAAACTCCCTGGATTGGGATGGCGTTTATCGCGGCGAGCTTCCCTGCGCGGACTGTGAAGGCCTGCTGACCACCGTGTACCTTAACAAGGACATGAGCTTTACAAGGAAAACAACATACCTCGGCAAATCGGACAGCGTCTTCATAGAATCCGGCACGTTCACATGGAATGCTCAAGGTAACACCATTGCTCTTGCCCCAACGGGCAAAACTCAATCGACCCAATACTTTGTTGGCGAGAATACCCTCACCCAGCTTGACCTGGAAGGCAACAAGATCGCAGGCATGTTTGCGAACGCGTACATCCTCTCGAAGTCTCGTTACGCCATCCTGGAAAAATACTGGAAACTTGTCGAGCTGAACGGCAAGCCGGTTGCTGTGGACAGCACACTCACCAAAGAGCCACATCTTATTTTCAAAGAGGCGGGCAACCGTGTTATTGGCAATAGTGGATGCAATAGCTTCTCGTTGACCTTCACAACCGGGCACGGCGAGAGGATTTCCATTAACCAGGGAACAATCACGCAAATGGCCTGCCCGCAGATGAATTTTGAGCGCGAATTCCTCGATGCGCTCCGCAGAGCCGATAACTACAATCTTGTCGGCGATGCGCTTGTACTGAACAAAGCGCGCATGGCCCCTCTTGCCCGGTTCAAGATAGTGCCCACGAAGTAACCGCGGCTCTTTCATCTTCGGATTCCCGGTTGCTCCGCATCCGAAATCCTCATATTATATACCACCATCCCTGACTGTTCGCTTCATCCAACTATCACAGGAACACCCATGCTTCGACCTCTTTCCGTCCTTCTTGTGCTGACATTGTCGTTGGCCAATGCGGGTGAAGTCCATCCGGTGCTTCAGGAACGCCTTGCTTCTGCCGCCCCCGACGAAATCATTCCCGTTGTTATCCGGTTGCGCGACCGCGTGGATATTGCATCACTCAGCGCAGGATTGACGGCGCAAAAGGCGACAAGGCAATACCGGCATTTTGTCGTGGTGACGGCTTTGAGAGAAAAAGCCGCCGCGACACAGCGATCTCTCCTCGATTTTCTGGGCAACCAGCGTCAGACGGATGCCGTTCGCACATTCGAGAGCTACTGGATTGAAAACCAGATCGCTGCTTCCGTTTCTCCTTCGCTCGTGGCACAACTTGCAGCGCGTGAAGACGTTGAAATCATTTTCCTTGAACCGGAAATACACTACGATGAACCACTTGACATGGGATTCACTCCCGGCGCAGTAAATTCATCCGAGGTTGGTTTGCGCGCTGTGCGGGCGGATTATCTCTGGCGGGCGGGTATTGCAGGCCAGGGTCGTCTGCTGATGAACATCGACACCGGCGTACGCGGCGACCACGTTGCTCTTGCCTCACGCTGGCGAGGAACGCTTCCGGGTGTTCAGCCAACCCACGCGTGGTACAACGGCTCCGGCGGAACATTCCCCACGGATGGCGATAATCCGGGACACGGAACGCATACGATGGGCACGATGGTGGGAATGGATCCGGGTAACAACGATACTGTCGGCGTTGCACCTGCGGCGTATTGGATCGCCGGCACCGGTTCGTACAGCGGCGCGTTTCAATGGGCTGTCGATCCGGACGGCGATGCGCTTACCGTGGATGACGTTCCCGATGCAATCAACTGCTCGTGGTTTACAAGCGGCGATCTGTGTACGGCTGGATCGGGGTATTGGAGTTTGATGGACAATGTTGAAGCTGCGGGCGCCGCGGTTATCTGGTCGGCGGGAAACTGCGGACCGACAGGCGGGGCCGGTTCGTGTACAGGCGGCGCGTCACCCGGAGCGTATAAGACTATTACCCCTCCTAAAA
>CAZJYO010000066.1:8185-11011 GCA_964550275.1 uncultured Chitinophagales bacterium | reverse complement strand
GCGGCCTTGATGAATTGCACAACAGGAGAGAACGAATCATAAGGATGATGAAGAATAACATCCCCACGGCGGATAATGCTGAAGATATCCTCGGCGTCATCCTCGCCCATGAGCGGTGCAGGCGCATGCGGCGTATCTTTCAGGTCGGGACGCTGGAGTTTCAACAGCGCCATCAAATGACTCAGCCCAAGAGGCGGCTTGAGCGTATAGACGTCGTCAAGGGTGACTTCAAGATTCTCAACCAGAATGTTCTTGATGCGTGCAGGCATGGTTTCCTGTATGCCAACACGAACCACCGACCCGAACCGACGTTGCCTGATCGACTCGGAGATCATGCTGATCAAATCGCCCGCCTCATCTTCCTCAATCTCGATGTCCGCGTTGCGCGTCACTCTGAACGCGTAGGATTCCTTCACAGTCATTCCGGGGAACAACATCGCGAGGTTTTCTGCAATGAGGCTCTCCAGCCAGACAAATGTCTGTTTCCCGGGTTCATCACCGGGCACAGGCACGAGGCGCGGTAATACATCGGGCACCTTGACGCGCGCAAACCGCTCTTCTTCATCCGGCGTGATGACCACAACCGCAAGACTCAAGCTCAGATTGGAAATGTAGGGGAACGGATGACCCGGATCGAATGCCAGAGGAGTCAATACCGGGAAGATATCCCGAGCGAAATAATCGGAAAGGGTGGCGCGCTGCTCTGGTGATAACTGCGACATGGTTGCAAGATGAATTCCCGCATCCTTCAACTTCGGATGGAGCTCATGCCAAAAGCAAGCCGACATCTCCTTCAACATTCGCGCAACCCGATCGTGGATTTCCTTCAATTGTTGAAGCGGCATCCTTCCATCGGGGGATGATTCGGTGACGTCCGCGGCCATCTGTTCCTTGATGGCGGCAACGCGGATCATGAAGAACTCGTCGAGGTTGGAGCTGACAATCGAGAGAAACTTGATGCGCTCAAGAAGCGGATGCCGTTCATCCAGGGCTTCCTCAAGAACACGGTGGTTGAACTCCAGCCAACTGAGTTCGCGATTGATATACATCGCCGGATCAAGGGTCGTCGGTCCCTGGGTTAGTCCCTTGTCCGCTGGGCGCTGGATTTTCTTCCTGCGCGGTTTTCCCGGGCGGGCTTTCTTTCGTTGGTCCTGCTCGGATTCGGGCTTTTGCCCGCCTTTTGAATCTTTCAATACCATATTCCTATGATAGGAGAGGTTTTTCCGAAAGGCAAGTTAAGAAATTGTTAAGAAGGGTCTCAGTCGCCACCCGTCCTAACACCGACCTGAAGGTCGGTGGTCCACCAATTGCACAATGCTCAGCAAACTGGGGATACTGTGGATTATTTAGATACTGAAAAAGAAAAGCCCTCACGGGGAGGGCTTTTCCACTGATTGCGATGTGCACTACCGGAGAAGAACAAGCCGTTTTGATGTCTGCGTTTCTCCCGCAATAAGCCGGTAAACATACACCCCTGATGCGAGTCCTGATGCGTCAAATTGCACTTCATGATTTCCCGGGGCAAACTCGCCGGAAGCGAAATCGGTGACGTGCTGACCGGCAAGGTCATACAGCGCCAGTTGTAAGCGGCATTCCTTAGACGAAGTAAAGTGAATTGTTGTCGAAGGGTTAAACGGGTTCGGATAGTTCTGCCCCAATTGGAACGATGTCGCCAGTGCATTGCCGCCATCATCCACATCTGTAAGAGGCCCTGTGGATTTGAACATGCCCCGTCCATGCGTCGCGGCAAATAAAACATTGTCACCGGTGCGAAGGTCGAGGTCGGACACCTGAACATTGGCGAGTCCGGTGTTTTGTTGTGTCCACGTTGTTCCGCCGTCGGTTGTTTCAAAAATGCCAAGATCCGTTCCGATCACAACATGATTTGCGTTGGCCGGGTTGACGATTGCGGCATTGGCGGGAATATCAGGCAGATTGCCGCTTGCGTTTGTCCAGTTCGATCCGCGGTTCGTTGTGAGGAACACATGCCCGGGAGTTCCCGGCGTGTTGGTGTTGTAACCGGAATAAATCGCCCATGCGCGGTCCGCGTTGTTCGGGTCGATGGCGATGCGGGTGACATAACGGTTGGGCAACGGCGCCGCAGTAACATTTGTCCAGTTGGTTCCGGTGTTTGTGGTCACCTGGATGCGCGCGGCTGATCCGGTGCCACTCGTTCCGACATAGATGACCGCCGCGTTGGTTTTCGCAATGCTGATGGCTGAAATGGATGAAAGGAAACTTCCTACCGGTCCCGGCCCGTCACCAGTGAGATCACCGCCAAGCGCGGACCAGAGCGTTCCACCGTTTGTCGTCAGGAACACACGGTACGTTCCGGCCGCGATGCGTTGCGGCGTTGATGGATCCATGGTGAAGGGAGCGATAAACAAACATCTGTCGGATGTTCCGTCATATGGTCCGCCGCCGGATGTCGGGATGCCACTCATCATCCGCGTCCAGGTGGATCCGCTGTTGGTGGATTTCTGGAAATTCAGGTACACATACTCTGTGTAGATCGTGGAGGGCGTGTTGAAATCGACAGCCGTTGCTCCTCCATCCCCGCCGAATACGGATGTCCATGTGGGCGCCGCCGTTGCTTTGAGCGTGCCGTTGTCCTGTGTGCCGCCGTAGGTGATATCCAGCGTGGGGTGTACGGCCCCGCTGTAAAACTGGATGGTCGCGAGTCCGTTGGAAAGCTCCGAGAATGTTGAACCGCCGTTGACAGACCTGAAGACGCCTCCATCATTACAGAAGTACAGGTTCGTTCCCTGAAACACCATTTCATGCTGATCCGCGTGAACGTACTGGTAGCCCGCTCCCGAATACCAG
>CAZJYO010000066.1:0-8175 GCA_964550275.1 uncultured Chitinophagales bacterium | reverse complement strand
ATCATTGTCCAGGAAGTTCCACCATTGACGGATTTGAACAGGTTGACACCGCCCGTGTACACGGTGTTGGAATTTGACGGGTCCACAGCAATGATGTTGTTGTACCATCCCTGGCCGGCGAGATGCGTTCCGCCGGTAAGCGGATCAATCGGCGTTGCAAGCGAGTCCCAGCTTGTGCCGCCGTTCGTTGTTCTAAATATGCCGCGTGTAATGTGCGACGTCGATGAGTAACACGCGTACACCACCTGGGCGTTGGATGGCGCTACTGCAAGACTGATGCGGTAATATCCTGAGGCGGGGAGACCCGTTGTTTGCTTGGTAAAGCTCGTCCCGCCGTTAGTTGTTTTATAGATGCCGTCGGCAGAGAAGTTTCCGTACGCAACAAAGAACGTCGCCGGAGAACCTGAATGAGCGGCAATTTGTGTCGCGCGGATTGACGAGTTTCCCTGGTGAACGAATGTCCAACTTGTGCCGCCGTTGGTTGTACGGTAAAGACCGGTGTTGGAGGCCGCGAAGATTGTGGAAGGCGCATCCGGCCGCAGGTACAGGTCGTTAATATAGTAGGGGAAGCTCCCTCCGGTGAAATTCGTTTGAAGGGTCCAAGTCGCTCCGCCATTTGTTGATTTGAGAATGCCCGCACCGCGCAAAGCGTCCCCGTTATAAAATCCTTCGCCTGTGCCGGCGTAGATAATACTCGTGTTGGTGGGGTCAATCGCGAGCGCGCCAATCGAAAGATTGCTTGCGAAATCATTCGTGGGAGCCCACGACGTTCCTCCGTTGGTGGTCTTGAACACCCCGCCGCTTACGGACCCCACATACATAACGTTCACGTTCGTCGGATCAACGGCCATGGACCTGATCCGTCCGGCCACGTTGCCCGGACCGATTTCTTGCCAGGCGAGGGCGCTGAAGGATTCCGCGTGGTTATGTTCCGCAATGTGGGCGTACGCGCGTTCCCGCCAATCGAGAGGAATGACGCCGGTCGGTACAGCTCGCTGGGCAATCTGCCATTGAAGTGCCTCGCCCGGGTATCCGGTTCTCGAACCGGCTTCTTCACCTTCTCTTCCGCCTTCTTCCCCGACGGGCCCGAACCTTGTCTCCCGATGAGGGATAACGTTTTCGTTCGATGAGATGACCGCTCCCAGCACAAATGCGCAGGCAACGATCATTGCGGGTATGAACCGGCGTTCCATGAGCTTCTCCTTTCGTTCGGTCAAGAGCTAATCAAGTGTTGTATCGACAAGATACCACAAACCATCCTGGAACAAACTGATTTTTCCGATGATGGGATCACCGACTTTGAGCATACGCTGTTCGAAAAGACGTTTGTTGCGGGCGCTTGCAAGATAGATGGCACCGTCTGCTTCCTTCTCATACGCGGGTCGAATTGTCAGTTCCTGTCCCGGCTCAACGAGACTTGCCTCATTTTGATACGGAAGCGCTGTCCGAAGAACAATCCCCATGACATAATCCATGTCGCCGTTGAGTTGAATGGAGGTGACCTCTGCTCCCATCATGCTCATGTTGGGTTTGATGGATGGCAGGGGTGGAGGAGGAGGCGTTCCATTTGAAATGACGGAAGAATCAGTCGCGGCCGGTGGTGGCGCGTTTTTCTCCACCGTGGATTCTTTGTTGGATGCTGAACAGCCGATAAGAATGAAAGCAAGGAAAAAATAACGCACGATGATCTCTAAAAGTGAGTGTTCATTCTACGAAATATGGCAACTGGGGCGGTGAAATGCAAAACCGTAAAGTTGCTGGCGGTGTCTAGTTTGGTAGCCTGGCGAACGACCGAGACCTGCCCGTCCAATTATGACGCATCTCTTGGCAGGCGGGCGGTCGTTCTACTGTATATGTGAGTGGGTCAGCCCTGCCTGCAGCAGGCAGGCGTCTCGGCTGACCGATAAGCATCAACCTGAGACACTACTAAGTTGCTTCTCACGCCGGTCAAATCTATATTTCTCGCGAACGGTATTGGAGATTGTATGAGCAACCAAGAATGGATGAGAGACGCAATCGCGGAAGCTCGGCAAGGGCTTTCCGAAGGCGGTATTCCCATCGGCTCGGTTCTTGTTCGCGGGAATGCCATCCTCGGGCGCGGACACAACCGTAGAGTGCAGGAAAACAACCCGATGAAGCACGCCGAGATTGACTGCCTCATCAATGCAGGCCGCATCGGGACGTATAGGAATACGGTGCTCTTTTCGACGCTGATGCCTTGTTACCTGTGTGCAGGGGCGGTCGTACAGTTTGGCATTCCCAAAGTGGTGGTCGGCGAATCGATAACATTCCCGGGCGCCGCGCAATTCATGAGAGACCACGGCGTGGAAGTGATCGATCTTCAAAACGAAGAGTGCATTGAAATGATGAAGCAATTCATTGGCTCCCGGCCGGAACTCTGGAACGAGGACATCGGAAAGTGATGCGAGCCGCCTGCTGGTTGCTGCTTTTGCTCGCCTGGACGTCGTTCGGCCAGCCCGATGAGTCGGCGAAGAAACTGCGTGAAGCCGATCTTGTTGAATTGGTCAAACTTGATTCCACCATCCGGCTCGACATTCGTTATGCGACGCACAATAATTTTATGAAGCGCCCGATGTATACGTCGGCGTGTGCATTTCTTCAGCGGCCCGCGGCGATTGCGCTGGTCAAGGCGCATCATGCGCTGAAAAAACATGGGTACGGGATTCTTGTCTTCGACGGCTATCGTCCGTGGTCTGTGACAAAAAAATTCTGGGATGAAATTCCTGCCAAGGACAGGGCTTTCGTAGCCGATCCGGCCAAGGGTTCAAAGCACAACCGCGGTTGCGCGGTTGATCTTTCGTTATATGACCTCAGAACCGGGAAGGAAGTGGAAATGCCGAGCGCGTATGACGAGTTCTCCGAACGCGCCTCCCCGGATTATGTCGGCGGATTACCCGGTGAAAGAAAAAGGCGCGACCTTCTTCGACGGGCGATGGAAGCGGTTGGATTCACCGTGAACCGGGGAGAGTGGTGGCATTTCGACTATCGTGATTGGGAGAAATACGCGATTCTGGATGTACCGTTCGAAGATCTTCGCTGACGGAACTTTCTCCTGCTGGTGTTTGAACATGACATCCCGGATAATGGACAGTTTTTGAAGTCGTGACTTTCCTCTCATGTTGTAAATCTCGTCACCGCCTGAGGCGTTGCCGATTCCTCCTCCGACCGCGAATCCGACGAACACGCCGAACAACGCGCCATTCATGATATCATCGTATCCGCTCATGGAACTACCCCCAATCGCCAAGCCCATCATAGTGCCGACAAGCAAACCAATGCCGGCGCCAATGGCGGCGTCGGCCCAGAATTGAGTGCCCATACGACGATAGACAATGTTCACGGAGTCAATTGGGAGTTTTATTGTGTTATTCCAAGAAAGAACGGTCAGAGTACTGTCATCAAAGTCCATTGGCATGCAACTGATGAACGTTTGGCCTCCCGATACCCGAATACTCCAGTTGGAGTCCGGTGCCTCCGCGGTTGTTGTAACCGGCGCGGAATCTTGTGTTTGTCCATCTTGTGCAACGACCAGATTCGAGCCACAGATGGTTAGAAATAGATGAACAAAAGTAGAATAGAGCTTCACACCCAACTTCTTTCTTGTCGAGTACTTCGGGGTCATGGCCTGTGATTCAAACCGTTGTATTTCTTCCCACACGCCAAGTGCCATACCGACCGCCCCGTGACGGCGGCGGTCGGGTTTTTCTTTCCTAATGGTGATGCTATTCCTTTACTTTATCAGCATCATTTTGATCTGGTGTTGATACGTTCCCGCGACCATCCGGCAGAAGTAAACACCTGAAGGAAACCCACTCGCATTCCACTCAGCGAACCGGACTCCGGCCTCCTGGTTGGCATCGACAAGTGTTTCCATTTCCCTGCCGAGCATATCATAGATCTTCAATGATACACGGGCGTCAACCGGAAGTTCGTAAGAAACCATCGTGACGGGGTTAAAGGGATTTGGATAGTTCTGGTTCAGTGAGAACGCATTCGGAACACTCAACGGCGAAGCTATGCTGATCGGCCCCACCTTCTCAAGCCAGACATTGTCTACATAAAACTGGTCTCCAGCGACGTCAAACGGGGCAAACCAAAACCGGAGACGTGTGTCGGCTGTCGGTTCCGTCATCGACGGTGTTGTAAATACACGAACAAACCGTTGCCAGCTCGTGCTCAGGTCAAGTGTCCAGTTGCTTAACCCTAGGTTTGTATATGGTGATGAATTCCGGTGAATGTAGACGGACATATTGTGTCCGGTGTTCGAATATGCGTCCAGCGAAAGTTGATATGTCGTATTTGGTGCCAACACTGTCCCGATGGTGGACAGCTGAACATTCGTGCCGGGTGCAACAACTTTCACCCCGCCGCACAAGACGCCGCCGTCCGGGGTGACATGAGGATACGTCCCAAAGGTGGCTGAACCGTTGGAGAAAAAGAACCAGTGTTCGGTTCCCTGTTCAAACCCGGCGTTGTTGACCATGTTGATGGCCGGGAGAACGTGGAGTATTGCAGTGTTGCTGGTTGCTACACCGTATGGGTTTGAAACAACACAGTGGAATTCGGCTCCTTCATCAGCAAGGCTTGCCTGCGGTGTGACGTAGGTTGTCTGCGTGGCTCCCAAAACAAGCACGTTGTTCCTATACCACTGATACGAAATCGGTTGGGATCCGATCGCATTCACAGAAAACGTGGCCAGTTGGTGTTCACGGACAGTCCTGTCTTCGGGATGCTCTGTGATAAGCGGCTGTGTACTGCTGAGTTGCTCCAGCCGCACATCGGAAATGCCGTACCTGTCACCCGCTTTCGCGTATGGACCAATGGAGAAACGCAATCTGGCGTCTGTGACCGTCTCCGGAAATCCCGCTGTTGTAAAGTCCAATGTCCATTGACTCCATCCGGAAGGAAGGTCTACGATTTTGTTCAGCCCGTAGTTCGTAAACGGAGTTGCATTCTTGAGAATTGCGACGCCCAGATCATGGCCGTTCGACGAGAACGCGCTGAAACTCAGGCGGTACTGGGTGAACGGCTGAAGATGAACTCCCTTTTGGTAGAGCTGGGTGTTTGACCCCGGCGTGGTAACCTGGATTTCGCCAAACCAGTAACAGCACGGGAATGACGATTCTCCGCGCATTGAGGCAGTGGCGACACCGTTCGTGTAGAATTGCCAGTAATCGAGCCCGAAGTAAAATGACCCATTGTATATGATGTTTCCCCAAGGCGACGGACCATTGTTGCGGTAAATCTCTGCAACCGAGGTATATTGCGGAGTGGTTCCAACAACAAGCAGGTCTTGCAATCCGTCACGGTTACAATCTCCCCAGGCAACTGTTCCATAGATTGGACCCGGAACCGAGAAGACCTCAACAAAAGTCCCCCCCTGGTTCCTGTACACTCGCATAACGCCTTCAGTTGCAATTGCGATATCGAGGTTATCGTCGTTGTCGAAGTCCCCCCAAGCGGCGCTCTGCACACCAATGGAACCTGGCATCAATCCGGCAACAATATCTGAGAACACACCATCATCATTGCGGTATACCCTAGCAATCGGCCCTGTTCCGCGGAGAGTACCGTTGATCAAGACATCGGGATCGCCGTCATTATCATAGTCCCCCCAAGCGACAGTTCCGCCTTCGGCGCTTGGCAGATTGGTTGGCACTTCCGAGAAAATTCCATTGTCATTCCTGTAGAGAATCGTCCCTCCTACATCATCCCAGCCGACAGTACCCATGATAAGCAGGTCGAGATCGCCGTCATTGTCGTAGTCGCCCCACGCAGCCGAACCATGACGCCGTCCTTGCAATCCGGCATCGAGCTTGACGAAAACACCGCCATCATTTCTGTACAATTCAGCGATGTTATCACTCGATCCGTGTCCGCCGCGCTGTCCGATGAGAAACAAATCAAGATCGGAATCTCCATCGAAGTCAACCCAGCATGGCATACCCATCCGAATGGGAGTTAACCCGGTGTTTGGGACCTCATTGAAAATGTCACTGCCATTGTTTTTGTACAGGATGGTCTGATGAACCTCCTCATAGTCACCGATGACAACAAGGTCTTGGGCACCATCTCCATCGTAATCGCCCCAAGCCGCGCCAGACCAGTAGAGTCCCTGAAGATTGGAAACAGGTGTTTGTGTGGCAAATGTATTCGCCATGTACGTCTTGAAGACACTTGTAGCATGTGAGCCCCACTCGTAACTGCCGGTGACTGCGAGCAATCGCCCACCAGCTCCGTCAGACTCGTATCCGCCCCAGGCACCAAACGTTCCCGCAGGTGAGAGGGTACTAATCTTTGTGAAGAGCGGAACTTGCCCGTGCGCAGGAACGGCAATGCACAGCAAAACGAAGAAGCAAATGAAGCCCCTGAGGATTCTATGTCTCATGGTTCATTCTCCTTTCATGAGAACTATCATCATAGACAGGTTGTGACCCTTTGGGATCGTGTGGATGGTAAGGCCAACAGTGTGCCACTGAGAAAGGCTTGTATTCGGCTTGTTTTACGGGGGCAAAGTGTCTCGCGGAAACACAGGTTTCCAGTGAGGAAACCAGTGTTTCTTTTGGAGTATAGGTGCGGAGACGCTACTTCAGATTAAGAGCGTTGAGAATCTTGCGAACACCTTGTGGCGTCATAGAGGCAAGTTGCGCTGTCTGCGGGATATTGTGTCGCGTAAGATCAAGCAGGGTCCGGAAGTAGCCGGCGCGGAATTCCTGTTCCGCCTCTCTAAATGACGCCGGGTGTGGATGGTTGACCGTTATGCATCCTTCCGTTCTTTGTTGTCCGTTGAGATGCGGAAAGTGATGTGGAGTGAGCAGGTAACCCTCGGAATACGTGAGCGCGTTTTTTATGGTATTCTCAAGTTCGCGGACGTTTCCCGGCCAATGATATTCCCTCAGGAGCGCCAGTGTTTCGGGCGGGATGCTGTAACGCGATGCAATGCCCGTGCCCGCATGCCGTTCAAGAAAACAGAATGCCAGCGGTTCGATATCCTCGATACGTTCTCGCAAAGGCGGAATATCCAGGCGAACGCCGGTGATACGGTGGTAGAAGTCCTTCCGTATGCGTCCCGCGGCAACCAATTCCTCCAGATTGTCATTAGTTGCCATGATCAACCGGACATCAAGCGCAATCTCCGGTCGATGCGGGTCCTGACCGACGCGGCTGATCCGTTTGTATTGGAGGAAATATTGCAGTTTGAGCTGAAGTGATTCGCTCAGTGTGGAGATTTCCGGAATGTAGATTGTTCCATGTTGTGCGGCTTCAAACCTGCCGGTTTTTGACCGTTCTGCATTTGAAAACGCGCCGCGTTCATGTCCAAACAGCTCCGATTCAATCAGTGTCTCGCTCAGTGATTTCAATGGAATATGCACGAACGGTTGCCCGTGCCGGGTACTACGCATGTGCAATTGTGCGGCGATGAGGTCCTTGCCTGCGCCCGTTTCTCCGCGAAGGAGAACATCGAAATCCAAATTGGCAAGCCGGGTGATCTCAAGGTCGATGCGTCGCATCGTTTCACCCGAATACACAAATCGCTCATTGATCGCTGTGTGCGCACGCGCGATGCAATGTTCCCGTTGTTCAACGGCGTGACGTTCCAGTATACCAAGCACGCGGGCGGCAAGAACTGCCGGCGTCTGGAGGGGAAGGACATCATAAGCTCCGTGGCGCATTGCCGCGGTCGCGCGCTCAACAGAATCATCAGCAACCACGATGACCGGTGCATGCAATGGTTCGTGGGCACGGAGCAGGTCCAGAACTTCGGTTGTGCTGATGTCAGGGTATTCACCCGAGACCAGGATGGCGGCAAACTGGTTGCGATGAAGATGATCGAGGCCCTCCTGCAACGAAGGCGTTGTGGTTACGGTATACTTTTCATGAAATGCGATTTGGAGAGCGTGACAGAGCTGGACGGATGGGTGAAGCAGGAGTAGCTTTTCCATTGAATGGTCTGCTTTCCGTTTGACGTCGTTGCAAACGACTCGACCAAACCCGGGAACCCCCGGCGGCAGTGGTGTGGCCTGCTCATCCGGGGCGGCTTCGCGCAGGTGAACCGGAATGGGTCAGAAGCAGAAGTGCAACGAATCAAACATCTCGCGCGCGAAGTCTCCAGGAGAAAGCTATGGAATCGCAGGAGCAATAGCAATGCGCAGT
>CAZJYO010000065.1:0-11199 GCA_964550275.1 uncultured Chitinophagales bacterium | reverse complement strand
TTCATAATCAGGTTGTTCCATGACTATCACCTTACCGATCATTCCAGCGTGCGAAGTGCCGCAGTACTCTGCACAAAACAGATGATACTCCCCCGGGGTTGTCGCTTCAAACCATTGGGTCGAATATTTTCCCGGCAGCACATCCTGCTTGATACGAAACGCCGGAATATAAAAGCTGTGAATCACATCCTGCGACGTCATGATCAGCTTCACCGGTTTGCCGACAGGAACATGGAGTTCATTAATCTCCCGGTTTCCCTGTGGGTGCTGAATTTTCCACATCCACTGTTTTCCCACAACGTACACTTCCATCGCTCCGGCAGGGGCAACATGCATATCCAGATACAGCACCGAGGCCCACACAAAAATCCCCATCGCAATGATCAGCGGAATAATGGACCATGCAAGTTCGAGCCCGAGGTGTTCATGCACGGCTCCCTTCCTGCTCGCCTTCGATCCCTTCCGATAGCGGACTGCAGAATACACCAACCCGACAATGATCACTAAACTGAAAAACAGACTGACGGCCACCAGAAAGAAATACAGCGCGTCCACTTGGGTCGCGACCGTTGAAGCTCTATCCGGCAACAGTGGAAAGCTCCACATACTGTGCTACACCTTTACCGAAGTTGATCGTAACAACTTTTTCCGTTCACGCCTGATATTCCTGATGATATACCCGGCAAGAATGACAATCGTAAGAACTCCTCCTGCTCTCAGGAGATTTCCAACAAGCACACCGTACTTCCCCGTCATGGGATTGTAGTGATAACAGAGCAACATGAGTTTATCGACCGGCGAGCCAATTCTGTTCTCACTCGCCTCCATCAGGGAAAAGCGGAGGTCTTTTGCGGCATATTCAATACCGTACAGATAACGCGCAAGCTTTCCTTTTGGCGTCAGCACCATGATGCCGCTCGCGTGCGCAAACTGTTTTGCCTCCTCATCATAGACATATCGGAAGCCGACGGCATCGGCAAGCGTACTGATCGCTGTCGAATCGCCCGTCAGGAAATGCCAGCCCTGCTCAACGCCTTCGCGGTCATACTCCTCGACGTAGTGCATTTTTTTCTGTCCGGCAAGGTTGTATCCTTCCGAAGGATCAATGGTCACAGTGACAACATTGAATTCCTTACCGGCAGTAATCTCAAGAGTTCGAAACGTTTCCACCATGCCGTTTAACACTTGGTTGCACAGCATCGGGCACCGGTAATACACAAGAGAGAGAATCACCGGTTTTGAGCCGAAGTATTGTTGAAGCTGAACGTTCTTTCCGCTTTCATCCTTGAACATCAAATTCAGCGGGATGTATTGATCGAGCTTCTGATCGATGCCAACTTCCGTAAATGCTTTTGCCGCACGGCTTTCATCAACGACCTGGGCTGCAGACGGGAGTGCCGGGAGAACACAGGCGCAGAGAAGAATGAACAAAGTGCGTGTCATTTTGATACCTGTATTTCTTCGCGCCGGACCGGTAATCCGCGTTCGGCGACAAGTTCGATCGCCCGGTCAATGGGAATCCTCACAATGCCGTGCTCCTTGTCAATCCATCCATAGGATGTCAACACTGAGTCCTCCGCCCTTCTGATCATGTGCAACGTATCTGCAGGATTCGCCTGCAACCACGGACGCGGAGGGGGTTGTAACGCCGACACATCCGAGAACAGTTCTGCCGGTGCTTCGGGGTTGTGGGATTGTTTTTTTGCAAAGACAAACACTCCCCATGAAACCAGCAAACCTACAAGCATGATTCCGAGGAGGGCTATTCCCGTGATGACCACGCGCCGTGCGTTCGCATCGGTAACTTCATGCTTCCGCTCCAGCGATTCCTTGTGTGTATTTTCCTGTGCCTGATCTTCCATGTTAGTGCTGTGCATCTTCATCGAAACGCGGATCGTGCAATGGAATAAGAGGGCGCCGTTTGAGCTGCCTGATGAACAGTCCCACCCAGATTCCGCCGATGGCCACCGGTGCGGCAATATCAAGCGCATGGACATCGGGCGACTCATGGTGAAACGCCGGAACGATCAACCAAAAATAATCCACCAAGCGGAGAACAAAAATGCCCGCAGCAACACGTGCTAATCCTTCCAGCTCCCTTTTTCTTCTCCTTGAAAGAAGGAGGAGAAAGGGAACAAGAAAATGTCCGACCAACAGAACCAGGGCAACAACACTCCACCCCGTATGCACCCGCCGGATGTAATAGAAGTTGTCCTCGGGGAGATTGCCGGACCAGATAATCAGAAACTGGGAGAATGCCATGTACGCCCACAACACCGTGAACGCCATCAACAAGTTGCCGATATGATGAATATGACGCGTGTTGATCACTTCGGAAACCGGCGGCTTTTGGGCAAGAATTCTCAGGATAAGAACACTGAAAGCAAGGGTTGTCAGCACGGCGCCGACAATCATTTGCATGCCGTAAATCGTCGAATACCACTCGGGTTCAAGCGACATCATCCAATCAAACGAAGCAAACGACACCGTCAAGACAAAGAAGACCATCGCGGGACCGCTGAAGATTTTCATCTTGCGCGTCAATGACGGATCCGCACTCATATCCTGCTTTGACGACATTGCGCTGAGCCAGAACGCTATGCCAATCCACACGGCAAAGAAAAACCCCGCACGCGCAATGAAGAACACAGGATTCAGGTATCCTGTTTTTGCATGCAGGACGTGACTCGATTCCACCCGGGCATGATCCGTCCAAGGATAGATCGTTTCCATGCCCATCACAACGGGGATAAACAACACTGCCATGAGAAGCGCATTTCGCGCGCCCGATTCGACAATGCGCTGAATAATATTTCCCCAATGACCGGACACGAGATGGTGCAGTATGAGAATTCCCAAACAGCCGATGCTCAACCCTACCCAAAGGATATACCCGTACAAATACGACTGAAAGAATTGCTGGGTCGAAACCAGAGCTCCGGCAAGAAGAGCGAGAATTCCTGCGGCGCCAATAATATACGCGCGCTGTTCCATCTTGTCGAATTGCGGACGCAATGTATCGAACTGTTCCATGCTCAGTTTCCTGTCAGGCGTCGTTGGTCATCTTGCGGCAAATCGGTCAACTGTACCCTCTGGCTTGCCTGTAATGCGCGAATGTACGCGGCAACGGCCCATCGATCTTCGACGGAAACGCTGGACGCGTAGCTGTACATCCTGCCGAATCCGTTTGTCATGACATCGACATAATATCCCGCTGGACGAACTCTGACGCTGTCAGCATGAAATGAGTTGGGTTGTGGAAAACCGCGCATGACAATCATCCCCTTTCCATCTCCAAGACGTCCATGGCACGGGGAGCAAAATGTGTTGTACTGCACTTGTCCGCGTTGAAGCACGCTCTTTGTTACCTCCATCGGAAAAAGCTCTGCAAACTGCCCGGCAACTTTCCCTTCAGCGAGAAGGCGGTCCTCATTCAATTGACCGCGTGCCACTGTTCCCTCGGGCAACGGACGCGATGAAAGGCGGTCCGCATAAAAAGTGCTCTCTTCCAGCGGCTTCAGTCGCTGTCCATCCGACATATCCGTACAACCCGCAAAGACGAATATCAACAGCAATATGGTGATTGCATTCTTCATCAGAATGGAACGGTGTGAATGTGCTCGGGGTTGAGGGACTGCAGGAAATTGCGCGTTTCCTGCGCATCAAATTTCGGGTCGCTGGATTCTATGCACAGGAAGAATTTGTCGCGCGAAGCATGTTCAAACCTGTCGACATTAAACACCGGATGCACCGGACGCGGCAAACCATTCCGGAAAAACACGCCAATAAATGTTCCCACGGCGGAAAACAGGATCGTCATCTCGAACGTAATCGGAATCCATTGCGGCCAACTGTTGAGCGGACGCCCGCCAATGTTCAAAGGATAGTCTGTCGTTGCCGCGAAGTATTGCATGAAGAATCCGGTCAGACATCCGGCGATACCACAGCAGAGAACAAACAACGACAGCTTGGTATGCTTGAGCCGGAGCGCATCCGTCAACTCCTCCATCGGAAACGGCGTATAGGCGTCCAGCCTGACGTACCCCGAAGCGCTTGCCTTGCGCGCGGCTTCGAGAATGTCATCCGGACTGCCGAACTCCGCCATCAACCCGAATATGTCGCGCCGTTTCATGGTCTCCATGTCTTACCCGGCATCCGCGCTTGTGTCAATGGTACGTCCCTTCCACGGAATCAGGTGCTTGATCTCAAACATGGAAATCATCGGCATCACGCGGATAAAGAAGTACATAAGCCACACAAACAAACCTATCGTGCCGATGTACAAACCGATTTCCCAGATTGTCGGCGAATACATTGCCCACGATGAGGGGAGAAAATCCCTGTGCAGACTTGTCACGATAATGACAAAGCGTTCCAGCCACATGCCGATGTTGACGACGATCGAAACGGTGAGAAGCATCATCGGCGCTGTCCGGATCTTTTTCCACCAGAGCAATTGCGGCACAAGACCGTTGCAGAAAATCAACGCGACATACGACCACCAGTAAGGACCAGTGATGCGATTCTTCATCATGAAGCCCTCATACTCGCTTCCGCTGTAGTACGCAAAGAAGAGCTCCATCATGTAGCCGTAGAACACAATGAGGCCGGTCGCAAGCATGATCTTCGCCATGTAATCAAGATGACGATCGGTGACATACGCTTCGAGGTGATACATTTTGCGCGCAGGGATCATCAGGGTGAGAACCATGGCGAATCCGGAATAAATCGCGCCTGCAACAAAGTATGGCGGAAAAATGGTCGCATGCCATCCGGGAAGAAGACTGACTGCAAAGTCAAAGCTCACAACGCTGTGAACGGACACCACAAGCGGCGTTGCAAGCCCTGCAAGAAGCAGATACGCCATCTCGTAGCGGTGCCAGTGCATTGCCGATCCGCGCCAGCCCATGGCGAGAATTCCATAGATCACTTTCTGCCATTTCTTCTTTGCCTTGTCACGCATCGAAGCAAGGTCGGGCACTAAACCCACGAACCAAAAGAGGAAGGACACGAGCAGATATGTTGAGATTGCAAACACGTCCCACACAAGCGGACTTCTGAAATTCGGCCACATGGCCATGGTGTTGGGATACGGGGCAAGCCAGAAAGCGAGCCATGGTCGGCCAAGGTGGAGCATCGGGAACATCGCGGCGCAAATAACCGCGAAGAGCGTCATTGCCTCCGCAAACCTGTTGATGGCATTCCGCCAGTGTTGATGCAACAACAAAAGAACGGCGGAAATCAGCGTACCGGCGTGACCAATGCCGATCCACCAGACAAGATTGGTGATGTCGAACGCCCATCCCACCGGATTGTTCAGTCCCCAAATACCGACGCCTTCAATCAGCAGATACCCGACGGACGTCAAAAAAACGAGAATCAGGACGGAAGTAACCGCAAGCGTAACGATCATCCCGCGCGGAGTTTTTCGTTCAAGCACGGTTCCACTAATGTGATCCGTGATGCTCGCGTACGTCTGATCGGGAGCCACAAGCGGCTCCTTCTTTGCGAGTCCGGTCCAAACTGTTTTCTGCTCAGACATCAGCTTGAGGACCCAAGTTCAGGATTCGGGTTGGAGAGTTTTGCAAGATACAATGTCCGGGGATTCGTATTGAGCTCCGCGAGCAATCCATATGCGCGGGGGTCTTCCCTCAACTTTGAAATTTCACTTTGCTTGTCATTAATGTTGCCAAACACTATCGCTTGTGAAGGACACGCCGATTGACACGCCGTAACAACTTCGCCGTCGCGCATTTCCCTGCCTTCATTCTTCGCTTCAATGCGGGCCGCGCTAATCCGCTGGACGCAGTAGGTACACTTCTCCATGACGCCGCGGTTTCTCACCGTCACGTCGGGATTCTGCATCATCGCTAGCGTTTCTGTTTCCGTGTCGGAGTATTGAAGGAAATTGAAGCGACGCACTTTGTACGGACAGTTGTTGGCGCAGTATCGCGTTCCAACGCATCGGTTGTAGGTCATGACGTTGAGCCCTTCGCTGTCATGCGTCGTGGCCGCCACCGGACATACAACTTCGCACGGAGCATTCTCACAGTGGACGCAACCTAACGGCTGTGTTAACACTTTCGGATCGTCGATACTTCCTTCATAATAGCGATCGATGCGGATCCAGTGCATTTCCCGGCCGATCTCAACCTGTTCCTTTCCGACAACCGGAATGTTGTTCTCTGATTGACACGCGATCGTGCAGGCATTGCAGCCAGTACAGGAGTTCAAATCGATAACCATTCCCCACGCGTTGCCGTCATAGTCAAAACGCGGATACAACGACTCTTCGGGCTTCGGTGTATGAGCCATCTCCTTTGCGAAATCCGGGTTCGCCGCAAATTCACCAACATCCGCCGTCCTGACAATGGGACGTCCTTCCATGCTGTGATGGTCCTGGGTTGAAGCAAGTTTGTAGCGCGACCCTGTTTTGCGAACCTCAAGTCCGCCGCCAAACCACGGCTGACCGGAATGTCTCAGAGCATACGCATTCACGCCGATGCCCGTTCCTACTCTCCCCGACTTTTGTCTTCCA
This sequence comes from uncultured Chitinophagales bacterium, assembly GCA_964550275.1. GTDB lineage: Bacteria > Bacteroidota > Ignavibacteria > UBA10030 > UBA6906 > CAZJYO01. Next base: position 4,661 of record CAZJYO010000065.1, on the reverse strand, counting down.
TAACCGAAGTGAAGCGTCACGGAATCATCCGGATGTCCCATGGAAATCCATACAGGCGCCTGCACTGTTTTCTCTTTGAACACCAGGTCAACAACGTCCTCATTTGAAAGACCAAGCCGTTGGGCTGTTGCCGGACTTACATATGCCGCATTATCCCATGTGAGCTTTGTAAGCGGCTTGGGCAATTCCTGAAGCCATCCGTTGTTCGCACACGATCCATCACCAATGGAAGGATCCGGTTGAAGCATCAATTCAAGTGGTGATGATGGAGATGGCGCCGGAAGCCTGGCAACATCCAGGTTTGCAGTTACTAATCTCGTGGGAAATGCCGAGCCGGGAACAACTCCGTCGTGAAGCGCCTTCTTCCAGAATGCTTCAAAGTCAGGAGCTTTGTTTTGCCCACGCCAGTACTCACGAACGACGTCATGCCCCTTTCGATTGTTCCTGCCGAGAATATCTTCAACCAATTCATGGGCGGATTTACTGTTGTACAACGGCGCTATCAATGGCTGAATAATCGTCGCGGTTCCATCAAATGCTCTGGTGTCGCTCCAGCTTTCCAGGAAGTGCGATTCGGGCAGGTGCCATTCACACACTGATGACGTTTCATCGGCGTAGGCGCCCAACCGGGCAGTGAACTTTATTTTCTTGAACTGATTGCCGAGATCCAGATCAAACGGCGTGTTGAAGGCAGGATTTCCCCCCAGCACAATAAGCGTATCAACCTTGCCGGTATGAATAGCGCTTGAAAGCCGGGCAAGCGATTCCGAGTTACTTGATGAACGGGATTCAGCAGGATCGACGAACGTCATGGTCGACCCGTGATTGCCCAACGATTGATTGATCGCATGAACAATCGCATGGACTGACGGCGGTTGATTTGCTCCCGCCGATACGATACTCTTTCCGGCACTTTTTCTCAGATCTCTCGCCGCAATCTCTATCCACTGATCACGCTGTTCACCCAACGAAACATTCGAAGCTCCGGCAATGCCAAGATGGAATGCGAGTGCTCGCGCCACCAATTCAACTTCACTTGCGCGGACTCTCAGCCGGTGGTCTGCAACACTTCCCGTAACCGTCGGCGTACTTTCCGCGACATACAACCTGTTCATGGCGGCATGGGAACCGCGGACGCGCCTTCGAGCGGCGTAATCACGCGCATGTTTGATATGGGCGCGCCCTTGTGCAAGCGCGTCATCGTCAAGCAATAGGACAACATCCGCTTTATCAAAATGATAGTATGGCAACACCGGCTCACCGAAGGCAAGCCGTGAGCCTTCCTGCAGATTGTCATCATTCACGGGCTCGTACGAATGCCACACTGCTTCGGGATAGCGTTCAAGGAATGCGCGCCGCTGGGCGTCAAGCGTCGGGGAGAACACAGCGCCGGAAAGAATTCTGAGACCGGCTCCACGCAATGCACTTTGTACATCGAGATGCCGTTGCAATGCGTCAAGGAACTTGCTCCATGTGCTGATGGAACCCTTGTGCAAGACGACCTGCGATCTGTCAGGATCATAGAGTGAAAGAATCTCGGCCTGCGGCATTGCATCAAGGGAACCCAGACTCGCCGGATGCAACGGATTTCCCTCGAGATGCACCGGCCTACCCATGTGACTCTTCGCCAGCACGCCAACAGCACCTCCGTTGCAAGGAACTGCCGTTGCAAAGTACAGCGGCTTGCCGGGAACAAGCATTTCCGGTTGTTTCACATAGGGAAAGATCTTTTCGGCGGGTTGTTTGACGCAGCCACTCACGCCTGCAAGCGCCAATGATGCACCCATCATCTTGATGAAGCCGCGCCGGCTGAAGGCATCATCCCACACGGATGCTTCTTTGGGAAATTCACGATGAAGCATCTCCTGAAAGCCCGGAGTTTCCGCAAGCTCTTCCAGACTTCTCCAATACCGTTCACCCTGCATCTTGCCGAGCCGCTCGCGAACTGCTTGTATGTCAACCGGTGATTGAGGCATTATCTATGGCAGATCGAACAATCAGTGAGTTGTTTCTTTTTGATCCTGTAGGACTGCACAAGTTCACGCCCCAATGAGGCCTGATCTTTTGCAGGTTGATACGAAAAATTGAATGTCTCGCTTCGCGGACGGATGAACTTCTCCGGATCGCGGTGACACTCGAGACACCACTGCATGTGCAGGGTCTTTGTTTTCCAGGTGAGCGGCATTTCCGGAACATCACCGTGACAAACCTGGCAGGCCATGCCCTTGTTCACATGAATACTGTGGTTGAAATACACATAGTCAGGCAGGTCGTGAACCCTTACCCATTCAACCGGCTTTCCGGTTCTGTAACTCGCTCTGACCGGCTCAAGAAGCGGAGCGTCCGTCCAGATTTGGGAATGACACGTCATACATGTGTGTGTTGGAGGAATACCGGCGAAAGAGGATTTCTCCGCCGATGTGTGGCAATATCCGCATTCAATGCCAAGCCCCTTGACGTGGTGCTCATGACTGAACGGCACAGGTTGCTCAACCGGCATGTTCACATTCGTGGTGTAACCGGAACGGTACATTTCCGCGGACACCCAACCGATTGCCCCTGCAACGGCAATCACGACAACGATGCTTGCGCGGGAAATAACCTTGAAACTGGGATGAAAGATCTGAGCCATGGGGCGATGTGTTTAGCAAAGTCCGACAGACTGGATCATGAGAACTCGTTTTGCCGCGTTGATTGATTTATCTGTGAAGGCGAGATACCAAAAACTCACCGAACGCTGACCAAGCGTGAGTGAATATGCATAAATGACTTCATTACTTCAAGCATTTACATCCACTTCTTCCGCCGGAAAAACCAGAGCATTCCTCCTGCCACCGCCGCCATAAAAGCCGCGGCCGCAAGAGCGCCATATTCCCACTGTGCACCCGGAAGATGATTGAAGTTCATTCCCCAGAACCCCGTGATAAAACTCAGGGGAAGAAAAATCGTGGAGATGATGGTTAAGACTTTCATCACCTGGTTCAGATTATTGGATGTCACAGAAAGGTACGCATCGAGCATGCCGGCAACAACATCACGATAGGAATCCGCAAGGTCGGCAGTACGAACAAGATGATCGTACACATTCCGGTAGTACACTATTTCATTGCGCGTAATGAGCGCAAATTCTCCGCGTGAAAGCCGGTTAAGCATTTCGCGTTGATACGCCGCGATACGCTTGACCGTCATGATATCCTTCTTGAGTTGGAGGATTCTTGCCATTGTCCGTTGCGTGGGTTTCCGGAAGATTTCATCCTCAAGGTTGTCAATGCTCGAATCAAGGGCGTCCAGCAAAGGTGAATAGTTATCGACAATGTCATCGATAATCATGTGAAAAATGAAATCGGGACCCTTGCCGAGCGCCTGCGGATTTTTTGCACAGAGTTGCGAGGCGTATTGTGTAGCCCGCAACGGTTTGTAGTGATGCGTGATAAGCACCCGGCGGGAAAGAAATGCGCTTAACTGGGTCGTCCGTATCTCCAGCTTGCTGTTCTTCTCAGCACTTCCGCCTTCAACGATATCAATCGGATTAAAGATGATGAACAGGTATTCACCAAAATCCTCGACCTTCGGCAGGTGACTCTCGGCTTCCTTTGCGCGCTGGACGTCCTCAATCGCAAGAGGGTGAATATCCATCAATGAGACAAGGATCGTCTCCTCTTCCGCTTCCTGCGGGTTCTCCATGTCAATCCAGATGACGCCCTGGTTCTGGGGAAGCGCCTGCGCAAGCTCCTTCACCGTGAGCTTCTTGATTTCATTGCCGGTATATTGGTGGATGGAAACCATGGATCAGCTTTTTGTCACGGTTTCCTTGGCGCGTTTGCTCATGACAGTATAATCGCGCTGGGGTGGTCCGAGATATATCTGACGCGGGCGGGCAATTTTCTGTTCAGCATCGAGCAGCATTTCTTCCCACTGCGCAAGCCATCCCACCGTGCGGGGAATGGAGAAGAGCACCGGGAACATCTCAACGGGAAAGCCCATCGCCTGATAGATCAGCCCGGAATAGAAATCCACATTCGGGTACAGTTTGCGCTTGACGAAATATTCATCCTCAAGAGCAATGCGTTCGAGTTCAAGGGCAATATCCAGCTTCGGGTTGCGCCCCGTTACTTCAAACACCTCATCCGCGAGTTTCTTGATGACCTTCGCGCGGGGGTCGTAGTTTTTGTACACGCGGTGACCAAAGCCCATCAGCCGTCCGCTTCCGTTTTTCACTCCTTTGATGAAATCAGGCACGTGGTCTTTGGTTCCGATTTCATCCAGCATCCTCAGCACAGCCTCATTCGCGCCGCCGTGCAGAGGGCCAAACAACGCCGCCGCCGCGCCTGCAATCGCTGAATAAGGGTCAATATGAGAACTGCCTATGCCGCGCATTGCGCTCGTACTGCAGTTCTGTTCATGATCTGCATGAAGAATGAAGAGTACATCAAGCGCTTTCACCAAAACCGGATTCGCCTGATACTGCATCTCTGTCATTTTCCAAAGCATGCTCATGAAGTTTCCCGTGTAGCTCAAGTCGTTGTCGGGATACACGTACGGTCGTCCAACGCTGTGGCGGTATGCAAACGCGGCAAGTGTGGGCATCTTGCCGATGAGTCTGAACGTCTGCTTCTCGCGCGATGCGGGATCAAAAATGTCCTTTGAATCCCGGTAGAACG
>CAZJYO010000064.1:0-11401 GCA_964550275.1 uncultured Chitinophagales bacterium | reverse complement strand
TGAGGTTGGATATTCACAAGTTCAGGTCAAGCATGATTTTTCTTGGGGAACTGCCCAACAGAAGTGGCAAAGAATCCCGTTAATGGTGTGGGCGAAGTTGACCACAGAATCTTCATTCTCTCCTTACGTTAGAGCAGGACTTGGTGCAATGAATGTAAAGTTCGAAGAGACATATTCTCCATTTTCATGGCAGAATCTCTCTTTAGACTATTGGGCTTTTGGATGGGGATTGGGTGGAGGCCTCGATTGGACGGTATCCGATAGTTTTCTGGCTTCATTGTTCGTTGACTATCTCGCCGGTGAAGGAACCCACACCCAATTTCGCCCGGATGGAGATGAGGATGGTGTGTATCAAAGAACGGTTGTTATTCCAGTAGGACTTAGAGGCACGGTCATGTTCTAAGAAAAGCATGTTTGGCTTAGCCATCTTGTTTCCAACCCCCGCTTCGATTATTTTTAGCAATCCGTATCAACCAAACCACTTCAACAACCCGGAGGATTCATGCGAACACTCACCATGCTTGTCGCGGTCGCTATCATCGCAACTCTTCTCGCGAGCTGTAAACAGCAAGAACCACCACCGCCGCCACCCAATCCCGTTGAACGCGGGAAATACCTTGTAGCAATTATGGGCTGTGAAGATTGCCACTCACCCAAAGTGATGGACCCAACCATGGGACCAATGCCCGATACTACGCGCATTCTCTCCGGGAATCGCGAAGGACTTCCTTACCCCACTTGGTCACCTGAGGATCTCGAAAAACGTCATGCAATCACTCTCACGAATGCCGAGTTCACTGCGTGGGCAGGTCCGTGGGGCGTCAGCTTTCCGATGAATCTTACGCCGGACAAGGAAACTGGAATCGGGGAATGGACCGAGGAATCTTTCATCGCCGCGTTGCGGACAGGAAAACATCAGGGCCAACCGGATGGCCGCGCAATTCTCCCGCCGATGCCATGGACAACATACCGCCATGCAACGGATGAGGACCTGAAAGCAATTTGGGCGTACCTGCGAAGTATTCCGCCCATCAAGAATGCCGTTCCTCTCCCGGTTCCGCCGGCGGGCATGCCGCACTGATTGTGTTTCCGGTGCGTCTGACTCTTCTCTTTGCCGTGATTCTCCCGCTTTCGGTTGCAGCCGGAAGCGGGAATCCGGCGTCGAGTCCTCCGACTGACAAGAGCGCAAAGCTCAGCGTCGGTTCAATCGAAGGGAGAGTGATGTTTGTTGGAACGCCGCCTGCGCGACAAAAGCTGCAGGTTGTGAAAGACCGTGATATCTGCGGCAAGATAGAACACTACGATCAACGTTTGGTGGTAGATAAACAGGGTGGAATGCAGAACGCGGTCGTATGGCTCAACAAAGTCCGCGGAGGGAAAAAGCCTTCTTCGATGGGAGATACGTTCATTCTTGACCAGAAGGGATGCGCTTATCTGCCGCATGTTCTGCTTCTGCCGGTCAACCAGTCGTTGACAATTTTGAATAGTGATGGTCTGCTTCACAACATCCATACATTTAGCAGAAAGAATCCCCAACTCAATATCGCGCACACCAAGTTTCAGAAGGAACTGAAGATCAAGTTCACTTTTCCCGAACGCGTACCGGTAAAATGCGATGTGCATGGATGGATGAGCGCCTGGATTGTGGTCGTTGACCACCCGTATTACGCCGTGACGGATGAGAAGGGAAGGTTCGCACTGAAAGATGTTCCACCTGGAACGTACACCGTGAATTGTTGGAATGAGCTCTTGGGAGAGCAATCCTTGAGCGTAACTGTGAGCGCGGAATCTGTGGCAAAGGTGGATTTCAGTTTTCGCGAACAGATCAAGTAATGGCCGCGTGATTCGGATATTCGAACCCTTCCTCATGCACTTCGCCGCAGGCAAGGGCGACCATAGATTGTCCTTCCGGATAGGGGAAGCTTTCTGAGGGATTCTTCCCGGCGAAACCCTCGCGAGTAACTCCCGTACCTAGGTTATCAACCTTACATGTGCATGGAGGCACTATGAGTTCGCATATCACCCGCCGGGATCTTCTGCGCGTTGGAATTCACGGTACTGTGGCATCAACGGTTCTTGCGGGAATGACGGGTGTTCCCGTTTGGGCGAATCCGCCCGATGCGGAAGGAAAATCAAATCTGTGGCCCGGGTTTCCCCGACAGGATCAAAAACTTGTCGCAGAGGCTGTGGGCGCGGCTCATCGGAACGAACAGCGTGTCCGGGAAATGGTGAAGGCCTACCCTGAGCTAGTGAATGCCTGGTGGGACTGGGGTTTCGGGGATTGGGAATCGCCGCTGGGCGCGGCATCGCACACGGGCCAGCGTGGCATTGCCGAGTTTCTTCTCGGCGCCGGTGCGCGCATTGATATTTTCGCCGCGGCAATGCTTGGACTGACGGACGTTGTTCAGGCGTTTGTTGCGGCGCAGCGGGGTATTCAGAGAACGCTCGGACCGCACGGCATTCCACTTCTGGCGCACGCAAAGGCAGGAGGCGAACAAGCTGCTGGCACGGTTGAATATCTGGAAAGTCTGGGCGATGCAGGCACGGGATTGAAAATTACCGCCATGCCGGCGGATCGCAAGCAGTGGTACCTTGGTGAATTTGCTTCTCCACAAGCTGACGTCAACATGGTGTGCCGGCTTAATACTTCAGAATTACTGGTGGTTGATGTTCACGCTGGTGAATCACAATCAGGCAATCGTCTCATCCACTATCTTGGCAACGACGAATTCTTCCCGGCCGGGGTTCCAAGCGTCCGCATTCGGTTCACTCTTGATGGAGGGAAAGCGAACTCGGTGACATTTCACGGAAGCGTTCCAGAGCTGATCCTTCAACGCACGTAGACCGACACAGGCCCTCGAGAGCAAACCTCAGTGTATGGCTGAAAATGGAATCGTGAATCATTCGAACTGTCATCGTAGCTTGCCTATGATTCCCAGTTTCCCCAGCTCATCCGCCATTGCGCGTACTACTCTCTGCGTCAATTCAGGATTGCGCGGGTGCACGTGTCCGGATTCAATCCATATGATTGTCTTCGGGTGGCCGGCATGCTCGTACAGAGCCATCGTGTTCGCGCGTGGAATCTGATCATCCTCGGTACCGTTGATCATGATCAAGGGAGTAGGGGACACTTCAGCGATGTATCGCATTGGTTCAAGCGGACGAAGAAGAAGTCCGCCCAAAGCCCCGCCCAATTCGCTGACAAGAGGATCTCGATAGCGCCTGATGTTATGGCGGATAAGTGAATGCAATCCGCCCGCGCCGTAACCCATCACTGCAGCAGCGAATCGTCTGTCCGTTGCGACAATGACAGGAACGAGAGGAGCGCCGAAACTGTATCCTGCGATAACAATGCGGTTCGTGTCAACGTCATTACGCGTTCCCAGGTAGTCGCGGACGAGCATCACAGAAGGAACCATGTCAAGAAGCGCGTTGCGGATCGTCGGTACGTCGCCAAGGAAAGATGTGACTGTATAGGTATCTCGTGGTTCAAACGGGTAGTCAACGGCGACGATCAGGACGCTGTCAACACCAAACGCATAGTCCACGGCGTGCTTGCCTGTTGCTTTTCCGCCAAGGAGAATCACTGCGGGCCATAAAATGTTCCCGCCCTTCGGGACGAGCATTCCGCAATTCACAACCATCTCTTGCGTGTTCTCCAACCTGAGCCAAAACTTCGCGCCGGAAGATTCCTCTGGAACGGGCTGGAGTAGTGCGCTCGTGATCAGGCCGCGCCGTTCGCGAAAATCCTCCCGATAGTCTTTGAAATGAAGATAGAAAATGAAGCAAAGAAGACTTGCGAGAATGACACTCACAGCGAGTCCGATAAGACGCCATATATTGGGCTTGGTTTTCAATTTCGTTGTCCAGCATTGGCCGCAATGAAACTGGTCTGCAAAAGAATTGCAACCCAAACGTCTTTTGATGTTACTTCCCCTGGATGGAACGGCGGTTTGTACATTTCCCCGCTCATTTGTATTTTGCCTCCTGATACAACCAGTTCAGGAATAAACCTTGTCGATTCTCCCTGTTTACACATACGGACAGCCTGTTTTGCGCAAAAAGGCAAAGCCGGTTCGGGCTGTTGATGATAATCTTGTAAAATTCGTGCAAGATATGTTTGATACGATGCACAACGCCCACGGCATTGGTCTGGCTGCAAATCAGGTCGGGTCACTCCAGCGCGTCATCGTCATTGACGTTTCCGGGATGGGTGAGGAATATCAGGATGCCAAGCCGCTCGTGCTGGTCAACCCTTCCGTTGTTCGTGCGGAAGGAGAGTGGACGATGGAAGAAGGATGTCTGAGCATTCCTGATATCCGCGATGACGTCACCCGCGCAGAGACGATTACGATCCGGTACAAAGACCTGGATTTTAATGATCAGGAACTGGAGGCATCAGGTCTTCTGGCGCGTGTCATTCTCCACGAGATTGATCATCTTGATGGTGTGCTGTTCATTGATCATCTTGGGGCGGTGAAGCGCAAACTCCTGACCGGCCGCCTGAACAAAATCCGCAAAGGAGAGGTCGAGATCGAATATCCGATTGTTGCGGAAGGAATCGAAACGCCTGCCTCAAGGGAGTAACCAGCTCACGACACGCATCGTCTTCATGGGGACGCCAGACTTTGCTGTCCCCAGTCTGGAAATTCTGATCGACAACGGTCTCACACCTGTTGTCGTTGTCACCGCGCCGGATAAACCCCGGGGCCGCGGCCAGGAAGTTCTACCCACGCCTGTAAAGTCAACTGCTCTTCGACACAATATTCCACTCCTTCAGCCCGAGTCGCTGTCAGATCAAACTTTTGACGAACAGGTTCGCGCCTTGAGTCCGGACATCATCGTGGTTGTTGCGTTCCGAATTTTACCGCGAAGTATTTTTACCATTCCGCGTCTTGGCGCGTTCAATCTGCACGCGTCGCTTCTTCCGAAGTACCGGGGAGCCGCGCCCATCAATTGGGCAATCATGAATGGCGAGAAGGAAACCGGAGTCACCAGCTTTCTGCTTCAGGAGAAAGTGGATACCGGAAATATTCTGCTTTCGGCGCGCACGCCAATCAAACCCGAAGATGATGCAGGTTCATTGCATGACCGGCTCTCTGAAATCGGCGCGGAGATCGTTCTGCACACAGTGCGTTTGTTGGAACAGGGGAAAGCAACGCCACGGCCTCAGGATGATACGCAAGCTACTCCCGCCCCGAAAATCTTCAAAGACAATTGCAAGATTCGTTGGGAGAAACCTGCTGTATCGGTTCATAACCAAATTCGCGGGCTCTCACCATATCCGGCGGCGTTTACGCCGCACAATGGCAAGGTCAGCAAGGTCTTCAGGAGCGACCCGATCGAAGCAGACCCGACGGGGACTCCCGGTTCCGTTCACGTGCAGGGGGCCCAACTCTTTGTTTCAACCGGTGATGCGCTCATCGAAATCCTGGAACTCCAGCAGGAAGGGCGGAAAAGAATGTCATCCGGGGAGTTTTTGCGCGGCTATCCTTTGCAACCCGGTGATTCATTCGCCTGAAGAACCCCTCCGTTCCAACCGTCTTCCAATTTCTTAACAATTCCTTAACACTGGCTTAACATTCAGTTCACGCTCAAAGTGTATTTTGGGGCGCCTGGGTCCAAAGTCTCTTGTATCTCGACCGGCAAGTCCACGAGAGCATACAGAATGTGGGGTCACTATGTCCAAACTGTTTCTCAGTTCCATCGCTTTGCTTCTCTGTTGTACACTCTCCACCCGTGGTCAGGAATTGGAGGAAACAGATTCCACTCAAAACGACATCGAGCACCTCAAAGGTGTTGTAAACGACCTCAGTGAGTCATCCACCGAATACAAGACGTATGTTGATTTCCTGAGGAAGATCAAGGTTACGGGGTATATCCAGGCACAATACAGGTCAACAGATCTGGATGGAACATCGGCTCCCTTCTCAGGCGGAAACTTTCCGGCTAACACCCACAAGCATTTTCAAATTCGACGCGGGCGCTTGAAGGTCAACTACGACAACGTCCTCAGCCAGTATGTTCTTCAGATTGACGTAACGACGACAGGCGTAGCGATCAAAGACGCTTTTGTGGCACTCACAGACCCGTGGACGCAGTCGTTCGGGTTTCAAGTTGGTGTTTTCGACAGACCTTTCGGTTACGAGATTTCCTATTCATCATCACAACGGGAATCACCTGAACGGTCGCGCGTTTTTCAAACGCTGTTTCCGGGTGAACGGGACCTTGGTGCAAAACTGTTCTACGCACCGCAAACCGGTTCGATGAGTTTCTTGCGTGTTGATGCGGGTTTCTTCAATGGCACGGGAAGCACCGGTACGGACTATGACAACTTCAAGGACTTCATCGGTCATGCAGGCGTACAAATCCCGTTTGAAGATGCAAACGCGTCGCTGGATTTCGGAATATCAGGTTACCTGGGCAATGTCAGAAACAACACCAAGTATTTGTGGACGAATGGATCACCCGCTCCAGGTGTGCCGGGAATGGTGCTGGATTCATCTGATGCTAACGTGGGAGCAGGCGTACCGCGACAATATCTCGGATTCGATGTGCAGTTGTACTATGATGTTCCGGTTTTCGGTGGACTGGCATTGCGCGGCGAGATTATCACGGGAACACAACCCGGCGTTTCTGATTCGGTCAGAACTGCAACGGGAATTCGTCCTACGGGCAGGTCGCTCTCCACGTCAAGCCCTTCGGCTCAGCCCCTGGGTCCTATCTACCAGAGGAATTTCCTCGGCTGGTACATTTCACTCGTGCAGAATCTCGGAAACAGCGATCAGATTGTTCTGAAGTATGACCGGTACGATCCGAACTCAGACGTTACAGGCGCCGATATCGTGCCCGGTTCCAACCTTACTGCCGCCGATCTTGCGTATTCAACATTTGGCTTTGGACTTGTTCATCACTGGGATGAACACGTGAAATTCACTTTCTACTATGAAATCATCAAGAATGAAGTGGTGAACCCTGCGAGCAGTTCGGTCGCGTCCCTTGTGCCGTTTCTGGACGATATCAGGGACAACGTTTTCACCTTCCGAACCCAATTCCGTTTCTAACTGAATATCAATCCGAAAGAGAGTCCGACCATGAAACTGAGTACGTTAATGATGAACGTCGCAGCAATGATGCTGTTGTTCTCTTTGTCCTCTGCCGAAGACCTTATCACGGTGAAGGGCTCCGACACCATGGTAATTCTCGCCCAGCGATGGGCAGAGCGCTACATGAGTTCACACAGCGGCGCGACGATCCAAGTGACGGGCGGCGGATCCGGGACCGGCATCTCCGCGCTGATCAATGGCACAACCGACATCTGTAATTCCTCGCGGCCGATGAAAAAGAGCGAGCGTGACAAGCTCAAACAGCGTTTCGGAACGCTTGGCGTTGAGATCAAGTGTGCGCAAGACGGATTGACGCTGTATGTGAACGAGGCGAACCCTGTTGCAGAGTTGACGCTTGAACAGGTGAAGAACATTTACACGGGAGAGATCACGAACTGGAAGGCCGTCGGAGGGAATGACGAGAGGATTATTCTGTATAGCCGCGAGAATAATTCCGGAACGTATGTGTATTTCAAGGACAATGTTTTGGAAGGCGAGGATTTTGCCGCGGCGGCACAAAACCTGCCCGGTACAGCATCGGTTGTCAACGCGGTGTCAAAGGATAAACGCGGTATTGGGTATGGCGGTGCCGCATATGCAAAAGGAATTCGGAACCTGAAAATCAGGAAGGATGCGAATTCTACTGCATATCTCCCGACTCCTGAAAACGTCAAATCAGGCGAGTACCCGATCTCACGCTATTTGTATATGTATGTGAGGAACAAGCCGACCGGTGAACTGAAGTCGTATATTGACTGGATTCTTGGCGATGACGGCCAAAGCATTGTTGGTGATGTAGGGTATTTTCCACTGCGTTAGCATAGTTTCCCGGAAAGGTGACATTGTATGAAAACTCTTTTGTATCTTTGTTCCGCGTTTCTGTTCCTCAGCTCTTCCGAAGCGCAGAAGATTACTGTCAAAGGTTCAGACACGATGGTGATTCTCGGCCAGCGTTGGGCCGAGCAATACATGAAAACACATCCGGATATTTCGATCCAGGTGACGGGCGGCGGTTCGGGTACCGGCATCTCTGCGCTGATCAACGGCACAACGGATATCTGCAACTCCTCGCGTCCGATGAAAGAAAGCGAACGGAACAAGCTGAAAGAAAAGTTTGGTTCCAAGGGCGTTGAGATCAAATGCGCATTGGATGGACTCACGATCTATGTGCATCAGTCCAATCCGGTGAAACATCTCACGCTTGCACAAATTCGCGACATCTATTCAGGCAAGATTACAAACTGGAAGGACGTCGGCGGGCCGAACCAGAAGATCATCCTGTACAGCCGCGAAAACAATTCCGGGACCTACGTGTATTTCAAAGATGAAGTGCTGATGGGGGGTGATTTCGCGCAGACGACACAACACATGCCGGGAACGGCGGCCGTTGTGAATGCGGTATCGAAGGACAAGTCAGGGATTGGCTACGGTGGTTCCGCGTATAGTGAGGGTGTCAAAGAATTGATGGTCAAGAGGGATGATTCCTCCCAGGCATTCGCACCAACAAGAGAGAATATCAAATCGGGTAAGTACCCGATCAGCAGATTTCTTTTCATGTACGTCAAAACGAAACCGACGGGTGCACTGAAAGAATACATCGACTGGATTTTGGGAGACGTAGGGCAGAAGCTTGTCAGCGAAGTAGGATATTTTCCCATCCGGTAACGCCGTGAAGAGGTCACGCTCATCGGAGATACATGTGGCGAAACGATCTTCCGAAAAATCTTATGCACACACGCGTTCAATGACTGTTCCAGACCCGCGCACACCTTCGCAACCACAGGTTCAGGCGTCAAGGCTTGACGCCGCAGCGTTGAAGAAGAAATTCCGCGTCAATGAATTTATCGCTGAAAAGTTCATCACTGGCGTGGCATTTCTTTCGCTGGCCGCGATTATTCTGATCTTCATCTTTGTGTTCCGCGAAGCTGCCCCGATTTTCTTTGAGGAGAAGAAAGACGCATCGGCGGTAACGGAGGTTGAAGAGGAGCAGGAAACCTACGGTGAGGAGTTTCTTGGTGAAGAAAACGCAGCCATCGCAGAAAACAGACTGAAGTCTGAGTCTGTTGAATCCTCCGGATCAGAAGGCGAAGCATCTCTCGAAAATCTTCTATCAACATCGTGGCAACCTGTATCCGGCGACCCGAAATACGGCATCATACCGCTTGCCATCGGTTCGCTCAAAGTAACCATTCTTGCGATTCTCATTGCTTCTCCCCTGGCAATTCTTGCCGCGCTCTTCACATCATGTTTCTCACCGCGATGGCTCAAAGAAATCCTCAAACCGACCATCGAGCTTCTTGCCGGATTTCCATCCGTCGTTGTTGGCTTCTTTGCGCTTGTGACGCTTGCATCTATGTTGCAGTCCATGTTCGGACTCGAATACAGACTGAACGCGCTTGTCGGCGGTGTTGCCATGGCGCTTGCGGTTATTCCGGTTGTGTACACTGTTGCAGAGGATTCACTCGCGTCCATCCCCAAACACATGACGGAAGCGAGTCTTGCGCTCGGTGCAACCAAGTGGCAGACGGCAATTTTCGTAACACTTCCCGCTGCTACACCAGGCGTCTTTGCAGCGATTCTGCTCGGCTTCGGACGCGCATTCGGAGAAACAATGATTGTGCTCATGGCAACAGGAAACGCAGCACTGATTGGTTGGGGATTAACCGAACCCGTGCGCACGATGTCTGCCACGATCGGCGCGGAAATGGCGGAAGTTGTCTTCGGCGATACGCATTACCACGTGCTCTTTCTGCTTGGCGCAATTCTGTTTCTCTTCACGTTCACTCTTAATGCTGTGGCCGAGATTTATATTCGCCAAAGGTTATTGAAGCGGTTTCGCGGGGAGGCGTCATGAACGTCAAGCGAACTCTCTACGGAACCTACGTCGTCGGTGTTTGCGCCCTCGCAACACTGTTGATCGTCGCCATCCTTTTCTTGATTACGGTGAACATCATCATGGGCGGATGGGACACCATTTCGTGGGAGTTTCTTACTTCGGCCCCGGAAGAAGGGATGACCGCCGGGGGGATCTTTCCCGCGATTATTGGCACGGTGTTTCTTGTACTGTTGATGTCGATAGCCGGAGTTCCTGCAGGCGCGATTACGGCGCTCTATCTGAGTGAATACGCAAGCCAGAAGTCCGTCATTGCGCGTGCGATACGTTTTGCGGTGAATACGCTTGCCGGCGTTCCATCGATTGTGTTCGGTTTGTTCGGGCTTGGTTTTTTTGTTCAGTTCGTCGGCACGGGCATGGATAAAATACTTACCGATGGCGTCGAGCTTCACTGGGCACAACCGAATATTCTCTGGGCGAGTCTTACGATGGCGTTGCTTACGCTTCCCGTTGTTATTGTGTCGGTTGAAGAAGCCATCAAGAATGTACCTCAGGAGTTACGAGCTGCAAGTCTCGCCCTGGGCGCAACGCGCTGGCAGACAATCTGGAATGTTGTTATCCCCAACTCCATGCATGGAATTCTCACGGGCACCATTCTTGCCGTTAGCCGCGGAGCGGGTGAAGTCGCGCCGATTCTGTTTACAGGTGTCGCGTATTTCCTGCCGCATCTCCCCGGTTCCCTTGCAGATCAGTTCATGCAACTCGGTTACCACGTCTATGTCATGTCCACACAATCCACCAACGTGGATGCGACGCGCGGCATTCAGTATGCTACGACGATGGTCTTGCTTCTTCTGACATTTCTCCTGAACTTTTCCGCAATCATTGTCCGATCCAGGGTTCGTGGAAAAGCACTGCAGTAATTCATGAATAACAACGCCACCAAGATTCTCACTGAAAACCTGAATCTGTTCTACGGCGAGAAGCAGGCGCTGAAGAACATCAGCATCGCCATTCGCGCAAACCACGTCACTGCCCTCATCGGACCTTCCGGCTGTGGTAAGTCAACGTATCTGCGCAGTCTTAACCGGATGAACGACCTGATCGACAACGTCCGTATTGACGGCCGCGTCATGATTGACGACGTGAACATTTATGACAAGCATGTGGATGTTGTAGAACTGCGGAAACGGGTGGGTATGATCTTCCAGAAGTCCAATCCCTTTCCGAAATCCATTTTTGAGAACGTGGCTTACGGGCCGAAGATCAACGGCATAAGAGACCGTGCGAAACTGGACGAAATTGTGGAGAAAAGTTTGCGCCGCGCTGCATTGTGGGAGGAAGTAAAAGACGACCTGAAGAAGAGCGGACTTGCGCTTTCGGGCGGACAACAGCAACGGTTGTGCATTGCCCGCGCTTTGGCGGTTGACCCGGAGATTCTTCTGATGGATGAACCGGCAAG